>CAJCHX010000454.1 GCA_903970215.1 Acidobacteriaceae bacterium | reverse complement strand
AAACTGATGTTGACAACCGCCGATATTACCTCCACACTGTGACTCGCAGCACTTCAGCCCGCGATTTCCAGGAGACCTCAAGTGTCCGATACCCCGATCGGCCCCGTCGACGCCAGCGTGGTTCCGCGCTATTGCGGTCCGGAGACCTTCGCCCGCCTCCCCCGCCTCGACCAGGTGGATCATGCCGCGGTGAAGATCCTCGGCATCCCGTTCGACTCCGGCGTGAGCTACCGGCCCGGCGCGCGGTTCGGCCCCGGCCACATCCGCGCGTCCTCGAAGCTGTTGCGCCCCTACAACCCCGCGCTCGAGGTGTCCCCGTTCAAGGTCCACCAGGTGGCGGACGCGGGTGACCTCGCGGTCAATCCGTTCGACATCGTGGAAGCCCTGCAGACCGTCGACGACGCGGTGACCGCCCTGCGCGCCGACGGTGCCAAGGTGCTCACCCTCGGCGGCGACCACACTCTGGCGTTGCCGCTCCTGCGGGCCGTCGCACGGAAGCAGGGCCCCGTGGCGGTTCTCCACTTCGACGCCCACCTCGATACCTGGGACACCTACTTCGGCGCGCCGTACACCCACGGCACCCCGTTCCGGCGCGCCAGCGAGGAGGGGCTGATCGACCTCACCCGCTCCATGCACATCGGCACGCGCGGCCCGCTCTACAGCGAGCAGGATCTCACCGACGACGCCGTGCTCGGATTTCAGGTGATCCGCTCCGACGACTACGAGAACGACGGACTGCAGACGGTCATCGAACGGATGCGGCGGCGGCTCGGGGACGGGCCGGTGTACGTGTCGGTGGACATCGACGTGCTCGACCCCGCGCACGCACCCGGAACAGGCACGCCCGAAGCCGGGGGCATGACATCGCGCGAGCTGCTGAACACGCTGCGAGCGCTGGTGGGGCTCGACGTGGTGGGTGCCGACATCGTCGAGGTCGCACCGCCCTACGACCACGCCGAGCTCACCGGTGTCGCGGCAGCGCACGTCGCGTACGAGCTGCTGTCGGTCCTCGCGCTCAACGCTCGTTGACCGAGGTCTGCGCCATGCCTGACAACGGTTTCGGAGATATCACCGGTCGCGATGCCGTGCTGCGGGTCGCGATGTTCCAGGGCCCGATGTCGAGGCCGGGTCCCGCGACGCCGACGACGGTGGCGGCCAACCTGGCCGCGATCTCGGCGGCGGCCCGTCGCGCGCGCGACGCCGGGGCCGACCTTCTGGTGACCCCGGAGATGTCGGTCACCGGGTACGACATCGGTTCCGCCGCAATAGAACTCGCGCAACCGCGCCGGGGCGAGTACCTCGATGGGCTCGCAGCAGCGGCAGCCGAGACCGGGGTCGCGATCGCCTACGGCTACCCCGAGCTGAGCACCTCGAACGCGGGCGAGTCCGTCGTCTACAACACGGTGACCGTGGTCGGCGCCGACGGCGAAGTGCTGGCCTCGTACCGAAAGACGCATCTGTTCGGCGATATCGACAACACCCGCTTCGCCGCGGGCGCTTCGCTTCCGGTCACGTTCGAGCTCAACGGTTTTCCGTGCGGCCTGCTGATCTGCTACGACGTCGAGTTCCCGGAGGCCGTGCGCGCGCACGCCGATTCGGGAACCGAATTGCTAGTGGTGCCAACCGGTTTGATGCTGCCGTACGATCTGGTGGCCGATCGGATCATTCCGGCGCGCGCCTACGAGTCGCAGCTCTACGTGGCGTACGTGGATCGGTGCGGGACAGAAGGATTGAGCGCCACAGCACCCGACCCAGCGCACTCCGAGCCAGCGCACTCCGACCAGCTGCTCCACTACGTCGGGCTGTCGACCGCCGTGGCACCGGACGGCACCATCCTCGCCCGGGCCGGGCGAGGCGAAGAACTCGTGTTGTTCGACGCCTCGAGGCCGGCCCTCCGCGCCAGCCGGGCCGTCAATACCCATCTGGCCGACCGACGACCGGACCTCTACCGGGATCACATCCCGCGCCCCAAGCCAGGAGACCATGTATGACTATCCCAGTGACAACCCATCTCGATGGATCAGTGGAGCAGGTGCCGCCGCTCACGATGTTCGGGCCCGACTTCCCGTTCGCCTACGACGACTGGGTCGCCAACGCCGCCGGGCTCGGCTCGATACCGGAGGAGGTCCGTGGCACCGAGGTGGCCATCGTCGGCGCCGGGCTGTCCGGGCTGGTCGCCGCGCGACACCTCGCGGAACTGGGCCTGAAACCCGTTGTATACGAGGCAGATCGGATCGGCGGCCGGATGCGCTCGGAACGCTTCGCCGGCTACGACGACGATATCGTCGCCGAGATGGGCGCCATGCGGTTCCCGCCGTCGTCCACGACGCTGTACCACTACCTCGACCGCCTGGGGCTCGAGACCACGGAGTTCCCCAACCCGCTCGTCGCGGCTACGCCCAGCACCGTCATCGACCTCAAGGGCATATCCCACTACGCGCGCACCGCCGCCGACCTCCCTGCCGTGTTCCGCGACGTGGCAGCTGCATGGGACGAGACGCTCGCCGATTACGCGAGCGCCCGGGACCTCACCGACGCGATCCGCCACCGCGACGTCGCCCGGATCCGCGAGGTGTGGGCCCGACTCGTCGAGGAGCTCGACGACCAGACGTTCTACGGATTCCTCACCGCCTCCAAGCATTTCCGCTCGTTCCGGAACCGCGAGATCTTCGGTCAGGTGGGCTTCGGCACCGGCGGCTGGGACACCGACTACCCCAACTCGATGCTCGAGATCCTGCGGGTCGTGTGCACCGCTGCCGACGATCACCACCGCGGGATCGTCGGCGGTTCCGACCG
>CAJCHX010000453.1 GCA_903970215.1 Acidobacteriaceae bacterium | reverse complement strand
CGACCCGGCGCCGTTCGCCGCCGGACAGCTCGCCCGCGCGCCTGCTGAGCGCGGCGGCCGGGACCCCGAGACGCACCGCGGCCCCCGCCGCGACCGGCGCGCGCAGCAGGTGCCCCACCCGCACCGTGCCGGGCAGCGCGAGTCCCGCATCCTGCCCCACCAGCGTGACCCGCGATCGGCGGAACGCTCGCAGCCGTCGCCCGCGCAGCGCGAGCGGATGGGCCCCGGCGACCGTCATCCCGTCGTCGGTTGCCGACACTCCGGGCTCGACGTGCCCGACCAGCGCCTCGAGCAGGAGGGTCTTCCCCGATCCCGACGGCCCGGTCAGCAGCGTCACCGTGCCCGGACGAGCATCGAGCGCGTACCGTCGCTCGACCCCGTCCGGAGTGGTGAGCAGCAGACCCGAGACGCGCACGCCCCCCGGTCCGGCACCCGGCGACGCCGGGCCGGCCGAGCAGTCGGGGCGCGTCGCGCCGCCCGAGAAGCCGCCGCCTGGACGTAGCGTGACCGCCGAGCGGACCGCGACCGTCACAGCCGCGATCCCGCACACCGGCGCCACCGCAGACCAGGGGTTCAGCGCCATGCCCGCGCCGACCGACGCGCGCGCGGACGACGCCCAGTTCCCGTCCCCGAGCGCTCCGGTCAGGCCGAGGAACGCGGCGGTGCTGACCATGTGGACGCTCGCCACGAACCGGATGCCGAGCTGCTCGAAGAAGGTCCGCCACAGACTGGGCACGATCTCCCGCCACACCAGGCCCCACGTGGACTCGCCGTTGTTCACTGCCACCTCGACGTAACCGGATCGGCGGATCCCGTCGGCGGCCGCAGCGAACACCGGAACGCTGTAAGGCACGCCGAACAGCAACGCGACGACACCGAACCCGACCAGTCCCAGATCGGGGAACGCGACCAGCAGAACCAGCATCCCCAGCAGGGGGGGTAGCAGGATGAAGACGTTGCAGACGATCGCGATCAGCGCACCGAGCCGGCGACGCACCGCGGCGACGACGCCCGCGAACGCGGCAAGCACCGTCACCGCGACGGCCAGCACCAGGCACGTGGCGGTCAGCAGCGCACCGCCGGTCATGAACCGGGACAACACGTCGCGACCGAGTTCGTCGCCGCCCAAGACGGCCTGCGGCCCGGGCGGCGCGAAGGGCGCGGTGACCGGGACCGCCGGGTCGTGCGGCGCGAACGCCGGCATCACCAGGGCCGCGATCAGCACGAGAAGGCTCGCTGCCGGCACAACCAGACGCCTGCGGCTCACTGCAGGCACAGTCAGACGCCTGCGGCTCATATCCGCCGCCCACGGTTCGCCCATGCGCGCAGCAGGTCGGCAGCGGTGAGCACCACGGTCATCGCGATCGCGGTGAGCAGGACCACGGTTGCGGCCGTTGCGGCGTCGCGGCCCGTCACCGCTCCGGACAGGATCGATCCGAGCCCCGGGTAGTTGAACAGCGTCTCGACCACGACCGTGCCGCCCAACAACGGGCTGAACGACACGGCCAACGACGCCGCCACCGTCGGGGCAGCGACCGGTAGCAGGTGTCTGGCCAGCATCTCCGCGTGCCCCGCACCGTCGAGGCGCGCCGCCCTGGCGCCCGGCAACTCGGCGGCCTCGACCAGAGCGCTCCGCACCACACCGACGTTGCGGCTCGCGATCGGCACCGCGAGAGTGAGGACCGGTAGCACCAGCATCG
>CAJCHX010000452.1 GCA_903970215.1 Acidobacteriaceae bacterium | reverse complement strand
GTGCCGTCGATCGGGTCCAGAACCCACACGGTGCCCTCGTCGACGGCCGGGCCACCGAACTCCTCACCGTGCACGGCGATCCCCGTCGCCTCCCCCAGGCGGTCCGTGATCCGGCGCTCGAGTTCGAGATCCAGGTCGGTCGCGAAGTCGGCGGGACCCTTGCCGACCGATGCGGGGGCACCGAGGCCTTCGACGAACCTCGGGCTCACGTCGTCGAGGATCGTTGCGGCAGCGGCGATCAGGGCATCGGGATCGCCGGCGAACCCGGCCGGGAGGTCAGCGACCACTAGCGCGACACCGCATCCAACGCCTGGGGCAGCGTGAATCGACCCGCGTACAGCGCCTTTCCGACGATGGCCCCTTCGACACCGTCCGGCACGAGGGTCGCGATCGCCTCGAGGTCCGCGATCGTGGAGACGCCGCCGGAGGCGATCACCGGAGCATCGGTCGCGTTCGCCACCGACGCCAGCAACTCCAGGTTGGGGCCCGCGAGGGTACCGTCCTTCGACACGTCCGTGACGACGTACCGAGCGCACCCGTCGCCGTTGAGGCGCTCGAGTACCTCCCACAGATCGCCACCGTCCGACACCCAGCCGCGGCCGCGGAGGCGCCACTGGCCATCGATCAGCTTGACGTCCAGGCCTACCGCTATCCGGTCGCCGTACTCGGCGATCGCGCGGGCACACCACGCCGGGTCCTCGATCGCTGCAGTACCGAGGTTGACCCGAGTGCAACCGGTGGCCAGCGCGGCCTTCAGCGAATCGTCGTCGCGGATTCCGCCGGACAGCTCGACCTTCACGTCCAGCTCGCCGACCACGTCGGCGAGGAGGTCGCGGTTCGAGCCCCGCCCGAACGCCGCGTCGAGATCCACGAGGTGCACCCATTCGGCGCCGTCGTTCTGCCACGCGAGGGCCGCGTCGCGCGGCGATCCGTATGTCGTCTCGCTGCCCGCCTCACCCTGCACCAGCCGGACCGCCTGACCGTCCGCGACGTCGACCGCGGGAAGAAGCACCAGACTCACGCGTCCAGCCTAGTCGAGCGCGTCAGGCATCTTCGTCGGTGCCGGTCCGGTGGGCCTTGTCGGCCTCCTCACGCTCGATCGCCCGGTTCACCATGCGGCTGGAGACGAACCCCAGCACAGCGATACTGCCGACCAGGGCGATCAGGACGATGACGAGCGCCACGCCCGGACCCGGCTTGAGCGCCACCACCGCGACCGCAGCCACGACCAGTACCAGGGCCGCGGGCCCCAGGGAGAACACCGCGAGCCGACCGATCGACAGCGGTCGACCGCTCACAGCGACTCGACCCAGTTACGCAACAACACGGCGCCCGCGTCGCCGCTCTTCTCCGGGTGGAACTGGGTGGCCGACAGCGGGCCGTTCTCGACGGCGGCGACGAACCGGCCGCCGTGATCCGCCCAGGTGATCCGCGGCGCTCGGATGTGGTCGGAGGGCTCGAGTTCCCACGCCTGCACGGCATAGGAATGTACGAAATAGAAGCGAGTGCCGGGTTCGAGCCCGCGGAACAGGACGGAGTCCGCAGGGGCCTCGATGGTGTTCCAGCCCATGTGCGGCACCACCTTCGCCCGCAGCCGCTCGACGGTCCCCGGCCACTGGCCGCAGCCGTCGGTCTCGACACCGAACTCGATGCCCTTCTCGAACAGGATCTGCATGCCGACGCAGATCCCGAGGACCGGGCGCCCGCCCGCCAGCCGGTCGTCGACGATCCGGTCGCCCTTCACCGCCTTCAGACCCGCCATACACGCCTCGTAGGCGCCGACCCCGGGAACCACCAGTCCGTCGGCGGCGAGCGCCACTTTGGGATCGGACGTGAGCGTGACCTGGGCCCCGGTGCGCTCCAGCGCGCGCTGTGCCGACCGCAGGTTGCCCGAGCCGTAGTCCAGGATCGCCACCGATGTCATTCCGCCAGCCTACTTCTTGGGCACCGATCACCTGCCGACCCGCCGCCGGCTCGACCAGCCGCGAAATCGGGCACGACCCCACCAGCTACCGACACCACGTCTGACGCGGGCTCGAGGCGCACAACCGGCCTCACGCGCCGTAGTCTCGGGTCATGCCGAGCAGCCGCAGCTCCACCTCGGGTCGTAAGCCTCGTCCGCGCATGTTGGCCGACGGCGTCGCGTGGGGCGTGACAGTAGCGATTCTCCTGCTGGGGATCGGTATGGCTGTGAGCGGTGGGAACGCGATCACCTCCGACGTGACGTGCGCTGGACACCCGATGGCGGCCGACGACGCCTGCGACGTGGGCTCGGCCCTCTTCCACCGACGCGACGTGCAGGTTTATCACGCTCGAGGCCTCGCACCGGACGCCCACCTGGTGCTGCCCTCGGGTCACCATCTGTCGTCCGCCGCGGCGATGCACAGCCACTCGCGGAACCTCGGCATCGGGGGCATCGTCGTAGGCGTCGTCCTCGTCGCGGTCGCCGGTCGGGGGGTGTGGAACCTCGAGACGCGACGCCGCCGCGACCGGCGCTCGTACCAGCGCCGTCGTCAGTAACCCTGCCGGACCGGCCTCGCGCCCGCCGAACCGGGCTACGGGATCAGGATGAACTTGCCGACCGGATGTGACTGTTGCAGTTCCCGATGGGCAGCGGCGACGTCTGCGAGTGGGAAGGTCTTCGCGACCACGTTCCTGATCTCCCCGCGGGCCGCCAGGTCGAGCAGCTCGCCCCGCGCGCGCCGGCGCAGCTCCGCGCTCGCCGGGCTACCGCCACCGAGGGCCGTGATGCCGTCGGTGGCCGCGCGACCGAAAGCGGCGATCGTGACGATGCGCGACCTGTCGGCGACCAACTCCAGCGAGACGTCGACAGCCTCGTCGGTACCCACAGTGTCGATGGCCACGTCTATTCCGTGCGGCGCGGCCGCGCGCACCCGATCCAGCAGACCGGCGCCGTAGGCGACCGGAACCGCCCCGATGCTCCGGACGAAGTCGTGATTCGACTCTCGCGCCGTCCCGATCACGGTCGCACCGCGCAACTTCGCCAACTGCACGGCGAGTAGCCCCACGCCGCCGGCTGCTCCGTGGATCAGGACCACGTCGCCCTCGTGGACCTTCGTCGTGGCCACGGTGTCGTATGCGGTGGCGCCGGTCAGCAGCAGCCCAGCCGCCTGCTCCCACCCGACCTCCGCGGGCTTGGGCAACACCGCTCCCGCCGGTTGCAGAGCCCGCTTCGCATACGTGCCCTCGCCGCGGTACACCACCACCTCGTCACCCACCGATATCGGACCTGCCGGACCGATCGCGTTCGTCCCGACGGCCACGACGACCCCGGCCCCTTCACTACCGAGATGTAGCGGAAGTGAAGCCGGGTCGGAACCGAAGAACCCTCCGTACTGCTTGTACTCGACGGGATTGACACCCACCGCCCGGAATTCGACCACTACCTGCCCGTCACCGGGTGCGGGGACGTCCTCGTCGATCACCGCCAACACCTCGGGCCCACCGAACGCCGTCGCCACCACTGTTGCACTCATGGATTGGACAACGGGCCCGCAACAGCGGCTATTCCGGTCCAGCTCGTCGCGATCACAATCCCGAACCGCTCCCGCGGCCGGTGGACGGCCCACCGAATGGACGGCGACGACGCCTAGAGGGTTCCCTTGGTGGACGGCACCCCGGTCACCCTCGGGTCCGTCTCGACGGCGGCCCGGATCGCTCGCGCCGCCGCCTTGAACTCCGCCTCGGTGATGTGGTGCTGATCGCGGCCGGAGAGCACCCGGACGTGCAGCGCGATCCGCGCGTTCATGGCCAGCGACTCGAACACGTGGCGGTTGATCACGGTGCTGTACGGCACCCCCGGGTAGCCACCGATCACCGCGTGCAACATGTGGTCGGGCTCCCCCGAGTGCACGCAGTACGGCCGTCCGGAGACATCGACGGCGGCGTGAACCAGAGCCTCATCCATCGGGATGTATGCGTCGCCGAAGCGGCGGATCCCCTTCTTGTCGCCCAGCGCCTGAGCGAGCGCCTGGCCGAGCACGATGGACGTGTCCTCAACGGTGTGGTGCGCCTCGATCTCGGTGTCGCCCTTGGCGTGCACCGTGAGGTCGAAGCTACCGTGGGCGCCGAAGGCCGTGAGCATGTGATCGAAGAACGGTATCCCCGTGTCGATATCGGTTCTCCCGGTACCGTCCAGGTTCAGTTCGACCACGATCGACGATTCGCGGGTGGTCCGCTCGACCCGTGCGATCC
Source organism: Acidobacteriaceae bacterium (assembly GCA_903970215.1). GTDB lineage: Bacteria > Actinomycetota > Actinomycetes > Mycobacteriales > Mycobacteriaceae > Tsukamurella. The sequence goes on along the minus strand of CAJCHX010000452.1, from coordinate 5,144 downwards.
GCTCGGTTCCGGTCACTTCTTGCCCCCTGTCAGTCCAGCCGCCAGCGACTCACTGACCGCCAGGAATCGATCGTTCTCCTCATCGAGGCCCACGGTCACCCGCAGGTGTCCCGGAATGTGCATGTCCCGCACCAGGACTCCGGCATCGAGGTAGGTCTCCCACGCACTCGCCTCGTCGGCGAAGCCGCCGTACAGGATGAAGTTCGCGTGCGAGGTGATCACGTCGTAGCCCAACGCGCGCAGGCGTGCAGACACACGGTCCCGCTCCGCCGAGAGGTGCGCGACCGACGCCAAGGTCTCGGCCCGGTGGTCGATCGCCGCGATCGCGGCGGCCTGTGTGAACACCGAGAGGTGATACGGCAGGCGCACCAACTGAATCGCGTCGACGACGGCCGGCGCTGCGACCAGGTACCCCACGCGGCCGCCGGCGAACGCGAACGCCTTGCTCATCGTGCGACTGACGATCAGCTTCTCCGGGAACCGGTCGATCAGGCGCACCGCCGACGGGGCCGCCGAGAACTCGCCGTACGCCTCGTCGACGATCACGATGCCCGGCGCAGCCTCGATCATCCGGATCAGGTCGGCCTCGACGATCAGGTGCCCCGTGGGGTTGTTCGGGTTCGTGAGGAAGACGACGTCCGGCCGCAGCTCGTCCAGCGCCGCGACGGCCGACTCGATGTCGAGTGCGAAGTCGGCAGTGCGCTTGCCCGCAATCCACGTGGTGTCGGTGCCCGCACTGATGATCGGGTGCATCGAGTACGACGGGACGAAACCCATCGCCGTGCGCCCGGGCCCGCCGAACACCTGTAGCACCTGCTGCAAGATCTCGTTGGATCCGTTTGCGGCCCAAAGGTTCTGGGGACCGACCGGAACCGTGGTGCGCTCGGTGATGTATTCGGCGAGGCGACACCGCAACGTCCCGAGATCGCGGTCCGGGTAACGGTTCATCGTCTCGGCGGCGGCCGCGACCGCCTTCGCGATGTCGGCGATCAGCGCTGCTGTGGGCGGGTGCGGATTCTCGTTGGTGTTCATCGCGGCGGCGACCGGCAGCTGGGGTGCGCCGTAGGGTTCCTTGCCGCGCAACGTCTCCCGGATGGGGAGTTGGGTCAGTTCGACGTTCGCGCCGGGAATCGCCGTCATCGGACCGACCGCTCGAACCGCAGCCGCACGGCCTCACCGTGCGCGGGCAGGTCCTCCGCGTTCGCGAGGGTGATGACCGTGCCCGCCACATCCTTGAGGGCGGCCTCGTCGTACTCGACGACGTGCACGCCACGCAGGAACGTCTGCACCGACAGGCCGGAACTGTGTCGCGCGCAGCCGGCAGTGGGCAGCACGTGGTTGCTGCCCGCGCAGTAGTCGCCGAGACTCACGGGCGCCCACGGGCCGACAAAGATCGCGCCGGCGGAGCGCACGCGGAGGGCGACGGCACGAGCGTCCGCAGTCTGCACCTCGAGGTGCTCGGCGGCGTACGCGTTGACCACGGCCAGGCCAGCGTCCACGTCGTCGACCAGGACGACGCCGGATTGCCTGCCCCGCAACGCCGTCGCCACCCGCTCTCGGTGACGAGTGACGGCGAGTTGCTCGGTGAGTGCGGCATCGACCCGGTCGGCGAGCTCCTCCGAATCGGTGACCAGCACCGACGCGGCCATCACGTCGTGCTCGGCCTGGCTGATCAGGTCTGCGGCCACGTGCACGGGATCGGCTGTGTGGTCGGCCAGGATCGCGATCTCGGTGGGGCCCGCTTCGGCGTCGATACCGACCAGGCCACGGCACAGCCGCTTGGCCGCGGTCACGTAGATGTTGCCGGGACCGGTGATGAGGTCGACGGGGACCAGCTCGGCCCCGTCGAGATCCGTACCTCCATGAGCGGCGAGCGCGATCCCCTGCGCACCACCGGTGGCCCAGACCTCGGTGACGCCGAGCAGTTCGCATGCCGCGAGGATCGTCGGGTGCGGCAGGCCCTCGAAGTCCTTCTGCGCAGGCGACAGGACCACCAAGGAGCCGACACCGGCCACCTGGGCGGGCACGACGTTCATCACCACCGACGACGGATACACGGCGTTACCGCCGGGCACGTAGAGGCCGACCCGGTCGACCGGAATCCATCGCTCGGTGACGGTGCCGCCGGGTACGACCTCGGTGACGGTATCGGTGCGGCGCTGGTCCGCGTGCACCTTCCGCACGCGGGCGATGGCCTCGTCGAGCGCCGCGCGAATCCTCGGATCCAACTCCGCGAGAGCCTTGGTCAGCTGGGCTGCGGGGACGCGCACCGTGGCCGGGCGGACACCGTCGAACTGCTCACCGAAGTCGAGCGCAGCCTCGGCGCCCCGATCTGCGACCGCCTCGACGATGGGCCGCACCCGCGGCATCACCGCGTCGACGTCGACGCCACCGCGGGGCAACGCAGCGCGCAACGCTGTCAGCGATGGTCGGCGCCCGCGCAGATCGAGCCGGGTGAGCTGGAGCTGGTCAGACATGGCACCCATTCTAAGTGGGCCACTCCACCGGATTTCACGCCGCAGTAGCCGGCACCCACGCGGGACGTGGCGCACCTGGTAGACCCCGCCGTGGCCCGGTCTCGTTCAGACGGTGTGCGACCGGGCCCGCTTCCCCGGCGGGCCCGACCACACGCCTGTCGGCGACGTTACTCCGGCCGCGGCGGTCCTACTGTGCGACAGCAGGCAGTGTGGCGGTATCGATGACGAAGCGGTACCGCACATCGGAGGCGATCACGCGCTCGTACGCCTCATTGATCCGATCTGCGGCGATCACCTCGATCTCGGCGCCCAAGCCGTGCTCGGCGCAGAAGTCGAGCATCTCCTGAGTCTGCGCGATACCGCCGATCATCGACCCGGCGAAGCTGCGTCGGTTCCGGCAGAGATCGAAGACGTTCACCGGTACGGGATGTTCGGGCAGTCCCACCTCGACCAGCGTGCCGTCGATGGCGAGCAGGCTGAAGTACTGATGCATGTCGAGGTTCGCCGACACGGTGTTGACGATCAGATCGAACTTCCCGCGCAGCGTCTTGAAGGTGTCGGGATCGGAGGTGGCGTAATAGTGATCGGCGCCCAGGCGGAGGCCGTCCTCCATCTTCTTCAACGACTGGCTGAGCACGGTGACCTCGGCGCCCAGAGCGTGGGCGATCTTGACGCCCATATGCCCGAGGCCACCCAGACCGATGATCGCGACCCGCTTGCCGGGGCCCGCATTCCAGTGCTTGAGCGGGCTGTACAGAGTGATACCGGCACACAACAGAGGTGCCGCCTCGGCGAGATCGATGCCCTCGGGAATACGGCACACGTACTTCTCGTCGACGACGATGTGTGTGGAGTAGCCACCCTGGGTGGGCTCTCCGTCTCGACCGACGGCGTTGTACGTACCGATCATTCCCCGCTCGCAGTACTGCTCCTCGCCGGCCCGGCAGGCCGCACACTCGCGACAGGAGTCGACGAAACAGCCGACACCGACGCGGTCACCCACCTCGAACTTGGTGACATCAGCGCCCACCGCGGTGACGACGCCCGCGATCTCGTGACCGGGAACCAACGGATATCGGGCGGGACCCCACTCGCTGCGCGCCGTGTGGATGTCGCTGTGGCAGATGCCGGCGTACTCGATGTGGATCTGGACATCGTGCGGGCCGGGGTCGCGGCGCTCGACGGTGGTCGGCGCGAGGGGTTCGGTTGCGGACGGGGCTGCGTAGGCACTCACAATCACCGTTCCATTGTGCCTATCGATGCGCGGTCGCGCATCCATCGTGGTCACACGAGACGGTTGCCGGCCGACGGTCAGCCCCTCTGGGCGCCGGTGACGACCGCGACGCGAGCCGGTTCAGTGCTCATTGATGCTTCTCCTCGTCTCGATGCTCAGGACGCCGACCGTCGCTCGGCGACTGCAGGTCCGCAGACCCTGTGTCAGTCCCGCAGGGGCGTTCTTGTTCGGCCGCCCAGCTGGCGAGGAAGCGCAACGCGTCGTGCGAAGCCGAGCCCGGTTGGGCGCTGTGGACCACGACCGCCAGCCCCGGCTGCTCAGGCAGGGTCATGACCTGGAAGCTGAGGTCGAGGTCGCCGACGACCGGGTGACGGAGGCGCTTGACTCCCGATTCGTGGTGGCGAACCCGGAGGGCGCCCCAGCGGATTCGGAAGTCGTCACTGCGCGTCGACAGCTCCCCGATCAGGTCGGAGAGACGCCTATCGTGCGGGTTGCGGCCTACCTCGATCCGGAGGCTGGCGACGAGGCCGTCGGCGGTCTGGTCCCAGTCGCGCAAGAACTCCCGCGCCGCAGGGCTGAGGAAGGTGAATCGGGCCACGTTCGCTGTGCCCACGCAATACTGATACATCGGGGCATACAGGGCCCGCCCGAGCGGATTGGCCGTGAGGACGTCGCGCCGATGATTGCGCAGATCCGCCGGGACATCCGCCATCGCGTCCAGCATCTGCTGGACGCCGGCGGGAACCCGTAGCGGCGACGATCGATGTTCGGCGCGACTCCTGGAGCCCGCGCCGGCCGCGGCCGCGAGATTGAACAAGTGCTCGCGCTCGGCTGCGCTCAGCAACAAGGCGCGAGCCAGAGCATCCAACACGCTCGCCGACGCCCCGGAGAGATCCCCGCGCTCGAGCCGGGTGTAGTAGTGCACGCTCACCCCAGCGAGAATGGCCACCTCCTCCCGGCGAAGGCCAGGCACACGTCGCTCCCCGAAGTCGGGCAACCCGACCTGTTCCACGCGTACCCGCGCGCGGCACCGAGTCAGGAACTCCCGCGCCTCGATCCGATGATCCATGCCCGCGACGCTACGACCACCGAGGCGCGGGGCGACAGACCCTGCCGGGACCACCCACACCGGGATGCGGACGGAGCCTCCGAGAGTCGTGGCTACATATCGAGTCCGAGGTCCAGCGCCGTGACCGAGTGGGTCAGCGCACCGACCGCAAGGTAGTCGACGCCCGTCCTCGCATAGTCCCGCGCGCTGTCGAGCGTGAGACCGCCCGACGATTCCAGCCGCGTCCACCGCGCGGCCGCTTTGCGCCGCTGGACGGCGACCTGCGTCATCCACAGCGGGAAGTTGTCCAACAGCACCAGGTCCACATCCAGCGCGAGAACCTCGTCGAGTTGCTCGAGCGAGTCGACCTCGACCTCCATCGGCA
>CAJCHX010000451.1 GCA_903970215.1 Acidobacteriaceae bacterium | reverse complement strand
GAGCCCCGCCTCGGCGATCATCTCGGCCAGCGCGGCGCCGCGCCACTCGTCGGCGACCACGATCGACACCCGCGCCGCGCCGCGCACCCGGACCACCTGGCCGGGTGCAGCCAACACCCCTGCGAGGTCGTCGGCCGACGGCGCGGTCGACTCCGCGGAGAACAGGGACAGCTGTGCCACCCATCCAGGGTAGGCGGCGCGGACCGAACGACGGCGCTACAGCCGTGTAGACCCGCCGGAACATCGCGCCACCCGTCCGTCTCTCGGTGCCGGACCCGCCCAAACGACGGATCCCCCGGTCCTTAACGGACCGGGGGATCGTCAGCGATCGTGTCGCGTGGTGCGGGCTTAGAGCGCGCGGACGCCGGTGGCCTGCGGGCCCTTGGTGCCCTGGCCCACCTCGAACTCCACCTGCTGGTTCTCCTCCAGGGTGCGGAAGCCCGACCCCTGGATCTCGGAGTAGTGGACGAAGACGTCATCGGAGCCGTCAGACGGCGCGATGAAGCCGAAGCCCTTCTCCGCGTTGAACCACTTCACAGTTCCCTGTGCCATTGAGAATTTCCTAACTTTCTTGCTACCGGTATCGGTGAGAACCCTCAGTTCCTCACCTGGCCGGTTCCGGCCGCCATACCTTCATGGAGCCGCTCGCGGTGACCCGCGCTCAAATCCCCAGTACCACGCCCGCAACATCGATCCCCCGTCACCTGCCCGACTGCTTCGAACAGGCCCGGAGGAGCTGCGACCGCACACAGTCAATCACGATTTCTTTCGCAGGGACAGTTCCGGGGGGAAATTTGCCTCCCGTTAACCATCTCCGCAGCCGATTCCGGGCGTTCCGGTACGCGGGTACTATGGATCGTCGCCGCCTCGTGGGGCCGCTTCGACGGACGGGTTTGGAGAGAATCAGCTTGGAGCACAACGGCTTCGGCCAAGAGCTGCTCGACCGGGTACGAGCCGGCGCCGGACCGTCGCCCTCCCCCGTGACCCACGTGTCGGAGTTCGAAGCTCGGCGCGCCGAATTCACCGACTGGCCGGCGTGGGTCGCACCCGCAGCGCGTGCGGCCGTGGTCGACAGCGGGATCGAACGCCTATGGCGACACCAGGCGACTGCCGCCGAGATCGCCCACGCCGGACGGCACGTCGTGATCTGCACCGGCACGGCGTCGGGCAAGTCGCTCGCCTACCAGATCCCCATCCTGTCGGCGCTCGCCGACGATCCACGCGCCACCGCCCTGTACCTCTCGCCGACCAAGGCGCTCGGGACCGACCAGCTCCGCTCGGTGGCGGCGACCATCGCCGGCCGGGACGCGTTCGCGTCCGTCTCGCCGACCATGTACGACGGTGACACCTCGCAGGAGATGCGCCGTTGGGCCCGAACCGACAGCCGCTGGGTGTTCACCAACCCCGACATGGTGCACATGGGACTGCTGCCGTCGCACGCCCGATGGGCCCGGCTACTGCGCGGCCTGCGCTACATCGTCGTGGACGAATGCCACCACTACCGTGGAGTGTTCGGCTCGCACACGGCGCTGGTCCTGCGTCGGCTGCTCCGCGTCGCAGCCCGGTACGGCGCACATCCCGTGGTGATCGCGGCCTCCGCGACCACCGCGAACCCTGCCGACGCCGCGAGCAGGCTGATCGGCGCCCCCTGCGAGGCGGTCACCGTGGACGCTTCGCCGCACGGGACGCGGACCGTCGCACTATGGGAGCCGCCGCTGCTGCCTGAGGTGACCGGCGAGAACGGAGCCCCGGTGCGGCGTTCCGCCGGAGCCGAGGCGGCTCGGATGATGGCCGACCTCGTGGTGGAAGGGGCACGGACTCTGGTCTTCGTCCGCTCGCGGCACGCGGCCGAGACCACCGCGTTGCGCTGCCGCGCGCTGCTCGCCGAGTCTGCGCCCGATCTGGCCGGCCGCGTCGCCGCCTACCGGGCCGGATACCTCGCCGAGGACCGCCGCGCTCTCGAACGGGGATTGTCCGACGGCGCCCTGCTCGGGGTGGCCACCACGAACGCGCTCGAGCTCGGCGTCGATATCGCGGGACTGGATGCGGTGATCGTCGCCGGCTTCCCGGGAACCGTGGCGTCGTTCTGGCAGCAGGCCGGGCGCAGCGGACGCCGGGGGCAGGGGTCGCTGGTACTGCTCGTCGCGCGCGACGATCCGCTCGACACCTACCTGGTGCATCATCCGGAGGCCCTGCTGGGGCGCACGGTAGAGGCGACGATCACCGATCCGACCAACCCGTATGTCCTTGCGCCGCATCTGCTCTGCGCGGCGGCGGAGTTGCCGTTGACCGCCGACGAGGTGGAGCGATTGCACGCGTGGCCGGTGGTGGAGCGGTTGGTGGCCGACGGGCTACTACGGTCCCGGCCTGCGGGGTTCTTCGTCGCGCCGGGAATCGAGCCCCATGCGGACGTGAGCATCCGCGGCGGCACCGGTTCCGAGGTGTTGATCGTGGTCGAGGAGACGGGGCAGCTCCTGGGGACGGTGGATTCGGTGCGCGCCATGTCGACGGTGCACGACGGCGCCGTGCACATCCACCGGGGCGAGTCGTACGTGGTGGACGTCCTGGACCTCGACGAGGGCATCGCGTCGGTACACGCCGAGGAGCCCGAATGGACCACGTCGGCGCGAGAGACCACCGAGGTCACCGTGACCGGCGTGGTGTCGGCGCAGGACCTGGGCCCGGTGAGCGTGCAGTTCGTGGACGTGGAGGTGACGCAGCAGGTAGTCGGGTATCTGCGCACACTTCGTACCGGTGAGTTGCTGGACGCCGTCGAACTCGACCTACCGAAGGTGACGCTCGAGACCCGCGCCGTGCTCTACACGATCACCGAGGAGGCGCTGCTGGCCGCCGGTGTGGAGATCGAACGCTGGCCCGGATCGCTGCACGCAGCCGAACACGCGGCGATCGGGCTGCTGCCGCTGGTCGCATCGTGCGATCGGTGGGACATCGGCGGACTGTCGACCGCGCTGCACGCCGACACCGGCCTACCGTCGGTGTTCGTGTACGACGGGTACGCGGGCGGCGCGGGGTTCGCCGAGCGCGGCTACGCCATGATGCGGGAGTGGTTGACGGCCACGAGGTCCGCGATCGCTTCGTGCGAGTGCGAGCACGGGTGCCCGTCGTGCGTGCAGTCGCCCAAGTGCGGCAACGGGAATGATCCGCTCGACAAAGCCGGTGCCGTGGCGGTGCTGGACATCGTGTTGCAGGCGATCGAGGCGACGACGTAGTCGCGTCGGCGCCGCCCTGGCGGCACCGCCGGCCGATCGGGTGTTCTCGCGCGTTCGCGCCGACGATGGGCTAGCGTCTCGAACGCCACCCGATGGGGAAGTCGAACCCCAGCCACGATAAAAGA
>CAJCHX010000450.1 GCA_903970215.1 Acidobacteriaceae bacterium | reverse complement strand
CCGCCACGGCGCCGGGCGCCCGCGGCGCCAAGGCATCGGCCACGATCAGAGTGATCGTGCCGCCGCGGACTCCGTGCCTCGTCGGTTCAGCACAGGTGGCGCGCGCCGCAGCCGCCGGGCAGCCTCCGCTCGCGCACGCCGCCTGCTGAGCGGTGCGGCGCCGGAGGATCGGTCACCACTTGCCGACAGCGACCAAAGCAGAAGGGGTCAGCCCCAAGCCGTCAAGGACAATCCACCTTTTGCGCCAGAAGCGCAACGCCACCCCGCATCACCCTGACAACGCAGAAGCATGGCGGTGAGCTCGCCGTCACTCGCTTGACGAGCTGTCGCGCAGAAGCTTCACCTCGATGTCGAGATCAACGGACGCCCAATTGCGGTCCGCGGTGACTGCGGGCAGGCTGAGCCTCTGTGCAAGCGCGACACATGCTCGGTCGCCGAGAGAGAGCTCTGCGCTCCGAGTGAGGTCTGAGAGTGCGGCGGTGGCGTGAGCGTCTTCGATCGTGAACGGCTCGATCTCCATTTGCGCGGCCAGCCTGCGGACGATGTCTTCCACCGGCTGCTGGCGGCGACGGAGGATGGTCTCGACCTCGCTGAGATTGACGGCACTCAGCACTGCTCCATCTGCGATGGCGTCTGCGACCGTCGTGGCGCCCGGCTCGTCGAAAAGCACGGCCAGCACCGCCGAGGCGTCGAGAACGACCGAGCTTGGGGATGAGGTGCTGGATCTCTGAGGTGGCTCAGGGGGGCCACCCGATTGCGGCGCGGGCATGACTACTCCTTATCTGCGGGCAGCGCTCGGCGAGCTGGAGTGCGCTGGCAGGAGACCGAGCGTGTGCCCGCTCAGAGGAGTGTCTCCGCCTACGCGTCGCAGGCAAGCGGGGGCGCATTGGCCGCCCAGACGGTGGTGAGACCCATCGCATCGTGGAGGCCCTGGGCATGCAGTGCGGCTTTCGGCGCAGACGAAGCGAGGCGGCGCGCCGCTCGTCTCTGCCGCCGGTACGTCGGACGGCGGCGAAGGCCCATCGTTGTCCCTCGACGCTGCGGGTCGACGTCCTCCTGACGCGCGCGGTCCTGCGTCGGACCCTGCTTCCCGGCCCACTCGGCAAGGAGAACCCGGGCGGTCCACGGCCGATCAGCGAGAGGGATGACGTTGCTCATGAGGGACCAACCGTATTGTCGCCCTGGGACGGCTCCGCGCCGAGCACGACAGCATCGGCTTCCTCGGTGGCCGCTTGGTCGCGCCGTTCAGCGAGCAGCTCATTGACTGCAGATCGACTGGAGGGGGCGGCAAGCCCGATGAGGGCGCGGGCGGCGACGCGTTTGCTCTCGATACGAAGGGAGCCGTCACGCTCCTCACGGAGGCTCACTGCATCACCGGGCCGTAGCCCCAACCGCTCGCGGAGCGTCGCAGGGAGTAGGAGGCGTCCGCGCGCATCAAGACGGACGTTACTGGTCGAATTGCCCATTGTGGGCGACCATATCAGCTTGCCCACAAAGGGTAAAAAGTGGGCGAAAAGCTCTGCAGCCCACGCTGGAAGCAATGACGAGCCATCGACGGAGGACCGGCGATCTCAACGGGATCTCACCCGCTGGGCAAGCTGCCTGCAGTCAGCTGGTGATGTTGGGTTCAGGCCGGGCGGGCGGGCAGCGAAAGTGGTGGGCTGAGTGGTGTACCCAGAGGGATGTGGAGGTGATGACGGCGGCTAGTCGGTGTGGGGGAGGGAGTTGAGCTGGTCCAGGAGAGAGCGGGTGCGAGTTGCGATCTGGTCTCGGATGGCTCGGACGGTGTCGGTGGGTTGGCCGTGGGGGTCGGGGAGGTCCCAGTCGATGTATTGCGTGCCGGGAATGTAGGGGCATTGGTCTCCGCATCCCATGGTGATCACGATGTCGGCCTGCTCGGCGAGCTCGCGGGTGAGCAGTTGCGGGACTCGGTCGGTGAGGTCGATGTCGAGTTCGCGCATGACCGAGAGGACTTCGGGGTGGACGTGCTCAGCGGGGGTTGTGCCAGCCGAGAGCGCTGTGTGGGTGTCGCCCGCGGCCTGCTGGAAGAGGGCCTGGCTCATCTGGGAGCGTCCGGCGTTCTGCAGGCAGACGAAGAGGACGGTGGCCATCAGATGCCTTCTCCGGTGAGGGCGGCGGGGACCGGGGCTGGGTGAGGGGTTGGGAAGGTGCGGCGTAGCCAGAGTGAGACGTAGACCAGGGCGACGAGGACGGGGACCTCGATGAGTGGTCCGACGACGCCGGCGAGGGCTTCTCCGGAGCTGGCGCCGAAGACGCCGATGGCGACGGCGATCGCGAGCTCGAAGTTGTTGCCGGCGGCGGTGAAGGCGAGGGTGGCGGTGCGTTCGTACCCCAGGCCGAGGGCGCGGCCCCAGGCGAAGCTGGTGCTGAACATGATCGCGAAGTAGGCCAGCAGCGGCAGCGCGATGCGGACGACGCTGAGCGGGTGGTGGGTGATCTGGTGGCCCTGGAGCGCGAACAGCACGACGATTGTGAACAGCAGTCCGTAGAGCGCCAGCGGACCGATCCGGGGCAGGAACGTCGTCTCGTACCAGTCGCGGCCCTTGGTCGCCAGGCCGGCACGGCGGGTCAGAAACCCGGCCAGCAGCGGGATGCCGAGGAAGATCAGGAC
>CAJCHX010000449.1 GCA_903970215.1 Acidobacteriaceae bacterium | reverse complement strand
GCTCGCTGGTGATGATCTCGGCCAGCTCGGGCTTGCGGGCCTCGAGCAACTCGCGGAACCGGAACAGGACCGACTGGCGGCGGGCCAGCGAGAGCTCGCCCCACGACTCGGAGGCAGCCTTGGCCGAGGCCACGGCAGCGTCGATCTCGGCGCGATCCGCGAGCGCCACCCGCTTGGTGGCGATCCCCAGCGCGGGTTCGTACACGTCGGCGGTGCGCCCACTGGTGGACGGATAGGCGGCGCCGTCGATCCAGTGTCCGACGACGGGCAGGTCGGCCTCGAGTGCGCCGTCGGCTGGGGCTGTGGTGGTGTGGGTCATCGTTACGTGTCTTTCCTCAGGTGTCGGGTGTGGCTCAGACGGCGTGGACCATGGCAGCCGCGGTGTCGACGGCCGTGGCGACGTCACCGTCGGGCGGGTATAGGAGCGTCCGGCCCACGACGAGGCCGTGGACGCCGGGCAGTGCGAGGGCGTCGGCCCACGCTGCGAACGTCTCTTCAGGATCGCCGCCGGCGTCGCCGCCGAGCAGCAGTGTGGGTAGCGTCGCGGCCTCCATGACGCGTTCCATGTCGGGCACCACCGGTAGCTTGAGCCAGCTGTACGCCGACGTGCTGCCCAGCCCGCACGCGATCGCGATGGACGTGATGACCGCCTCGGTGGACAGGTCGTTGGCGATCCGCCCGTCCGCCCACCGACTCATGAACGGCTCCAACATGATCGGCACACCGGCGTCGGCGGCATCGGTGACAGCCCGTGCAGTCGCCTCCAGCGTGCGGACCGTGGCCGGGTCCTCGAGGTTCACCCGCACCAGCAACTTGGCGAAGTCCAGTCCGGACCGGCTGATCGACTCGACGTCGTAGCCGGTGTAGCGGTCGTCCATCTCGAAGGCCGCCCCGCGCAAGCCCCCGCGGTTCATCGAGCCGACCACGATCTTGTCGTCCAACAGCCCGAGGAGCGCCAGGTCCTCGATGATGTCCGGCGTGCCCAGCACACCGTCGACCCCCGGGCGAGAGAGTGACAGCGCCAGACGCTGCAGCAGGTCGTAGCGGTTGGCCATGGCCATGCGGTCCGAGCCGACGCCCAGCGCTCCGCGGGCCGGGTGGTCCGCCGCCACGATGAACAACCTGCCGTCGCCGCGGACCAGCGGGCGACGCGCGCGATGGGCCAGCGCCGCCGCCACCGCACCGGGGTTCGCGTGCCGCGCGCTGCGCAGCCGGTCGAACGCCTCGTTCGTGACGACCTTCGAATCATCCTGCAGCAGTTCAGACATTGACCCGACCCGATCCCTCGATGATGCGAACCACCTCGTCTGTGGTCGGCATGGCGGTAGAACACTCCCGACGTGAAGCGACAACGGCTCCGGCCACGTTGGCGAAGCGCAACGTGTGCTCCAGCGACCAGCCCGACAGCAGCCCGCGACACACCGCGCCGCCGAAGCCGTCGCCGGCGCCGAGGCCGTTGACCACGTCCACCCGGTAGGGCGGCACCTCGACCCGCTCCTGGCGAGTCTTGCCCAACACCCCGCGTGGCCCCTGCTTGACGATGGCGAGTTCGACGCCCCGATCGAGCAGTGCGTCAGCGGCCCGCTCGGGGTCGGTCTCGCCGACGGCGACCTCGCACTCCTCCCGGTTGCCGATGGCGACCGTGACGTGCTCCAAGGCACGGCCGACCTCGGTTCTCGCCTCGTCGGTCGACGCCCAGAACATCGGGCGGTAGTCGAGATCGAGGATCGTCAACGGCGCCCGACCGCGGGCGGCCCAGGCCGCGTGGTGGGTGCTCCGGCTCGGCTCACGGGACAGTCCGGTGACGGTGGCCCAGAAGATCTTCGCCCGCTCGATGGCTGCGAGGTCCAGTGCGTCGGCCTCGAGGGTGAGGTCCGGAGCGATCGGATCGCGGTAGAAGTACAGGGGGAAGTCGTCCGGCGGGAAGATCTCGCAGAACGTGACCGGCGTGTTGTACACCGGGTTGGTGCCCACGTACCGGTCGTCCACCCCCAGGCGCAGCAGTTCCCGGTGCACGAATCTGCCGAACGGATCGGCGCCGGTCGCGGTGATCACCGCGCTGCGCAGCCCGTGGCGCGCGGCGGCGACGGCGACGTTGGTCGCGCTGCCGCCGAGGTACTTGCCGAAGATCTCGACGTCTTCGAGACCGACCCCGTCCTGCAGTGGGTAGATGTCCACACCCACCCGACCGATCGTGATCAGGTCGAACGGCGCGGCTTCCGAGGTGGTCGTCATCGAAGAGCTTCCCTTTCCGGGCTCGACTATCTGGCGTGACGTGGGCAACACTACACCAGTTTGTCCTGTCAATGTGACACGAACTCGGAGACTTCTTGAATACGCCATCTGACCAGCAGCTACTCCCTAGAATCATATCCGCCGCCGCGGGCGCTGGCATCGTGACGCCCTGCGCAACGAGGTTTGTCCAGACATGACGATCAGAGTCAAGAGGGACGGATTGTGCTGACATGGAGGCGGAATGCCCCCAACCACGCATTCGTCACCTACCATTGCGGACATGACCAGCCCCCCGGTCGACGTCGAACTGGATCGCTCCAGCCCCGTGCCCCTGTACTTCCAATTGGCACAGGCGATCGAGCGGACGATCCTCGACGGCACCTTGACCCCGGGAGACCGGATCGAGAACGAGATCGACCTGGCCAAGCGCCTCAACCTCTCTCGCCCCACGGCACGGCAGGCCATCCAGGCGCTCGTCGACAAGGGCCTGTTGGTGCGCAAGCGCGGCGTCGGAACGCAGGTGGTACGCAACGAGATCCACCGCCCCGTCGAGCTCACGAGCCTGTTCGAGGATCTCGCCGCCGCAGGCCGCGCTCCCACCACGTCGCTGCTCGACTACCGATTGGGCACGCCGGACGAGGAGATCGCCGACGAGTTGGGGATCGAACGCGACGCCTCGGTCGTGTCGATGCGCAGGCTGCGCAGCGCCGATGGCGAGCCGATCGCCATCCTCACCAACCACGTGCCCGCCGAATTCGCCCCGGCTCCAGACGAACTCGAACGCAAAGGCTTCTACCAGTGCCTCCGCGGTCGCGGACTCGCCATCCAGCTGGCGCGCCAGCGCATCGGCGCCCGGCTCGCGACCGACGACGAGGCGGCCCTGTTGGGTGGCGACCGCGGCGACGCGGTGCTGACGATGCAGCGCGTCGCCTTCGACGCCGAAGGCCGCGCCGTGGAGCTCGGCCGGCACGTCTACCGCGCGTCGCGGTATTTCTTCGACGTCACCGTGTTCGACCGCTGAGCATCCCGCACGTGCGAGACCTTCTCCGGGTTACCGATCGTGTAGACGGCGGTGACCAGACCGTCGCGTATCTCCAGGCACGTGATGTACAGATCGTCGCCGACCAGGGTGACCAGGGCGGGCATACCGTTGAACACCCCGCGCCGGAACTCGAGCTCCGCGATCCTGCGGACCAGCCCCGACGACAGCCGCGCCACCCGTTCCGCTCCGTGCACGGGCCGGCGGGCCGCGGAGACGTGGGTCAGGGGCGCTCAAGCCGGCTCGCTCCCATACAGCGCGGTCGCGTCAGCCAGGAC
>CAJCHX010000448.1 GCA_903970215.1 Acidobacteriaceae bacterium | reverse complement strand
GCGATGATGACGTCCTTCGCGCCGGCGTTCTTGAGCACGTCCACAGCGCCGGCGATGGTTCCACCGGTGTCGATCATGTCATCGATCAGGACGCAGGTGCGGCCGGCGACGTCACCCACCACCCGGTTGCTCTTGACCTGGTTGGGGACGTTGGGGTCGCGCGTCTTGTGGACGAACGCCAGCGGCGCGCCGTCGAGCGCATCGGCCCACTTCTCGCCGACCTTGACTCGTCCCGCGTCCGGCGAGACGACCACCATGTTCTCGGTGCCGTAGTGCTCGCGCACATACGCGGCGAGGATGGTCATCGCGTGCATGTGGTCCACCGGACCGTCGAAGAAGCCCTGGATCTGGTCGGTGTGCAGGTCGACGGTGATGATCCGGTCGGCGCCTGCGGTCTTGAACAGGTCGGCGACCAAGCGGGCCGAGATGGGTTCGCGGCCGCGGTGCTTCTTGTCCTGTCGGGCGTACGGGTAGAACGGCAGGATCGCGGTGATGCGCTTGGCGGAGCCCCGCTTGAGCGCGTCGATCATGATCAGCTGCTCCATCAACCACTGGTTGAGCGGTGCCGGGTGGCTCTGCAGCACGAATGCGTCGGAGCCGCGAACCGATTCCTCGAACCGGACGAAGATCTCGCCGTTGGCGAAGTCGCGCGCCGTCTGCGGCGTGATCCCCACTCCCAGTTCGGCGGCCACCTCGGCGGCCAGTTCGGGGTGGGCGCGACCAGAGAACAGCATCAGGTTCTTCTGGTTGTCCGTCCAGTTGTTCACTGCTCGTCAGTCCTCGCAATCGCCGCGGCTGCTGCGTCGGCGGACGCCGTGTTCGGCCGCCTCCGCTGCACCCAGCCCTCGATGTTTCGCTGTGCGCCGCCGGACACCGCAAGCGCCCCGGGCGGCACATCTTCCTTGAGTACGGTACCTGCCGCCGTATACGCGCCGTCGCCCACCGTCAGCGGGGCGATGAGCATGGTGTCCGATCCGATGCGCACGTGATCGCCCACCACCGTTCGGTGCTTGTTCACCCCGTCGTAATTCACGAACACCGTGGAGCACCCGATATTGGTCCCGCGGCCGATGATGGCATCGCCCACATAGGACAGGTGCGGCACCTTGCTGTCCTCGCCGATCTCGGCGTTCTTGGTCTCGGCGAACGCGCCGATCTTGCCACCGCCGCCGAGGACGGTGCCGGCGCGCAGGTAGGAGTACGGCCCGACCGTCGCACCTGGTCCGACGATGGATTCGTGTACCGAGGACCGGGCCACGCGGGCACCGGCGCGTACGTCCGCGTCGACCAGCGTGCTGTCAGGGCCGACGACCGCGTCCTCGGCGATCGTGGTGGAACCCTCGAGGTGGGTCCCCGGCGCGATCGTGACGTCCGCTGCGATCCGTACCTCCACGCCGATCCACGTCGAGTCGGGATCCACCACGGTGACCCCGGCCAGTTGGTGGGAGCGGACGATGCGCCGGTTGAGCTCTTTGCCCAACGCCGACAGCTGGGCCCGGTCGTTGCAGCCGGCCACGATCAGTGGGTCCGGGCAGTGGGTTCCGCGTACCGTCCGGCCCGCCGCGTTCGCGATCTTCACGACGTCGGTCAGGTAGAGCTCCGCCTGGGAGTTGTCGGCCCGCAGTCCCGCGAGCGCCGACTCGAGGTCTGCCCGGGCGAAGGCGTACACGCCCGAGTTGACCTCGGTGACCGCGCGTTGCTCGGGTGTGGCGTCGGCCTCCTCGACGATCTCGGTGACGTGCCCGTCCTGGGTTCGCAGGACTCGGCCGTAGCCCGTGGGATCGGCCGCGGTGAACGAGAGGACCGTGACCGCAGCAGCCGGCGCGGCAGCGTGCTCCGCGAGCAGATCGGAGATGGTCGCGCTGTCGAGGAGGGGAACATCGGCGGCGGTGACGACGACGGTGCCGGCGAAGTCCGCCGGCAGTGCGGCCAGGCCCGCCCGGACCGCGTCGCCCGTACCGTTCTGCGACTCCTGTACCGCGATCAGAACGTCGCGCCCCGTCGCGGACCCGGCGGCTCGCGCCGCCGCGGCGACCCGTTCCCGTTCGTGACCCACGACCACCACCAGATGGGCCGGCTCGACGCCGGCGGCGGCGTGGACGGCATGGCCCAGCAGCGTGCGACCGCCGATGGCGTGCAGCACTTTGGGGGTCTTCGACTTCATCCGGGTGCCGGCACCTGCGGCGAGGATGATCACCGCCGTGTCGATCGATCGGGTCATGGCATTCCCTGGGTTCGCTGTATCCATCGGTGACTGATCCTACGAGGAACCGGGTCTGCGCGGCCGTCGGCCGAGCGTGGCAGAATGCGAGTCGCTTCCTGATCCCCCGTGGTGTAATCGGCAACACTCGTGATTTTGGTTCATGCATTCCAGGTTCGAGTCCTGGCGGGGGAGCCACCTGTACGGCCTGGTCACAGGCTATGTACCTCATTTGTCACCCACCCGCGTCGGAGCCCTGACCGTCGTCCTCGCTGGTGGGGGCGACAGTTCTGAGCACGTACTGCCTGTGACCGATCCGGTGCTCGGATCGTGGCAGTCAAACAGCGGTCTCGCTCAGCCCGCGAGGTCGATGACGCACATCGCCTCGGCGGTCCAGTGACCGCCGAGGCGTTGTGGTTCGGACGTAGAAGATCAGCCGATGGACATCGTGTTGCTCGGCACGCCCGACGCGGAGTACCCGGTGCCGTCGGCGTAGACGCTCACCTTGTGGCCTCCGCCGCCGTTCGAGCCCTTGCTCCACGATGTCCATTCGAATCCGAACGTGGTGGGGCTGCAGACGAGCTTCTTGGTGCCCTCCATGGTGGTGGAACCGCTCTGGGCCGAGGTGCACGGTGCGCCCGGCTTGGCGTTGGCGATCCCCGCGGGGGCGACGAGTACGAGGGCTGCCGCCGCAGTCGCGGCGAGCACGAGGCGCTTGAGAGTCATGCGGACAGTCTCTCACGAGAGCAGGTGTGGAGGCCCCTTTCCTCGAGCTGATCAAAAGGTGAATTCTTGGCGTTTCCCGCGTGTGGGCCGTGGTCCGTTATATCCGGTTGGTCCGACGCGGGTGTCAGATACGTCACTCTTCGGCCGGGGTCTCGACTCCTCGTAGAGGCGTCTGGGCCGGTCGTGGGAGTTTGTGAAAACGCTGCCGAGGCACGTTTTATTCCCCGCCCACACGTCCTCGGGTATGTCAGAGAATTGGCGGTTACCCGTGAGGAAGCGGCCAGGTATGTCGCAGTGATCTTTCAGGAACCGGGCGTAATATCAACCACCAAATGAGACGGTCGAATTAGGTACACCGGCCACCGATCCGGAAGTGCCGTCACCATATGACGAGACATTATGGCCACCGCCGCCATCGGTGGACCCGGTGACGCACGAGGTCGGTGTCCCGGCGACCGGGTTGCAGGGGCCATCATACTGGGGCACAACAGCATTCGCGATCGCTGCTGGAGCTAGCAGAGTGACGAATGTGGCGGCTGCTGCTACGGAGAGACGAGCTTTGATAGTCATAAGACCATGTTCTTCTCGGCCCCTGTGAGTTACCTACGACAATTGTGGGAACCAGCAACCAGGATCGGTTGATTCCTGGGTGTCCGCTGGCACTCACAATTTCGGAGAAAGCGCGACGCGGGGGTGTCTCGGGTATGGGGTTCGATATTCGGTCCGGCGATGTGGAGATTCAGTTCATTGCGTTCGGTGCATTTGCGCTACCGCCGAACGAACCTGTCGAATTAGTTACGCCCGCGACGGACCCGGGAGTGCCGTCGCTGTACGACGAATCGCCGTGGCCACCGCCGTTGGTGGTATCGCCTGTGACGCACGACGTCGGTGTTCCGGGGGTGGGGTTGCAGGTGTACTCGGGAACGACGGCATTCGCGATCGCGGCCGGCCCGAGCAGGGTGATGAATGCGGCGGCGGCCGCTATGACGAGTCGAGATTTGATAGTCATACGACTAGGTTCGGCCCGGGGTCTGTGAGTTATCTACGACAATTGTTGGAACCAGCAACCAGGATCGGCCGGCGCCGGAATTCGACCACCGATCGAGCAACAAATGGACGTCCATTCCCAGGCGTATCTCGGGAATCGTCCGGGAATCTTTCGGGATTCTCTCGGGAATGTGGCCGGAGTGCAGCGCCTGGCCTACGGCCGGCGCCGCGTGCGAGCTCTCGGCGGTGGGCCACGGGCGCCGGCTGGTGAGCCGGGACGTCGAAGCGCACCGGTTGCCGTGCCGCACAACGTGGATAGGCGGCGTGGTGGTCGGATGACGGGGCGCTGAGGACGGGGTGGTGGAGCGCGCGAAGCCGATCCGGCGGACATACCGGTATCGCCTTGCGGTCGGCTGTGAATTGCCTACTACACTGGTGGCTATGAGCAACCAAGATCTGCCATTCAGCAACGGGCTCCCACTGCGCCGGATGGGTGCGATTCTCGTGCTGGTGATGGCGGTACTTGTGTGGCGATTCATCGCGGTCGACAATTCGATGTTCCGCATTCTCTGCGTTGGTGCCATCATTTTCGAACTCGTCTTCTTCTGGGCGCTGGTGTTGATGAGCCGGCGGATCCGCCGGCAGTACGCCGCCGCCACCGCACTGGCGGGGACGGAAACGGCGGCGGTCCGCGACCTCAGCGAGCCGGACGGCGAGTCGGACGTCCCGGGGCCGGGCTCGATCCGGTGACCGAGCCACGCCCGCGAAAGCGGATGACCGCCGCTGCACGGCGGTCCCAGCTGATCGACACGGCCCGCGCGGTGTTCGCCGCACGCGGCTACGAGGCCGCGACCATAGAGGAGATAGCGGCGCGCGCCGAGGTGTCCAAACCGGTCGTGTACGAGCACTTCGGCGGCAAAGAGGGCATCTACGCGGTGGTTGTCGACCGCGAGATGGAGATGGTCCTCGACGTGTTCACGCGGGCGATGCACGAGGACCGCTCCAAGTCTCGGGTCGAACAGATCGCGTTGGCCCTGCTCACCTACGTCGAAGAGCGCTCGGACGGGTTCCGCATCCTCACGCGCAACAGTGCTGTCGACCCGTCCGGCGCGGGTTACTCGACGTTGCTCAACGATCTGGTCAGTCAGGTGGAGGTGAACCTCGAGGGCGAGTTCCACCGGCGTGGGCTCGACCCGTCGCTGGCGCCCCTGTACGCCCAGGCCTTAGTCGGGATGGTCGTGATGACGGCGCAGTGGTGGCTCGAGGTGCGCAGCCTGTCGAAGGAGGTCGTGGCCGCCCACGTGGTCAACCTGTGCTGGTACGGGCTCACCGGGTTGAAGGACAACCCGGTGGCGATCGAGGCGAGTACTACCGGTCGCGTGGACTGACCTCCGCCTTGAAGCGGTCGCGGGAAGAAATCACGCGGAATAGTGCGCCGCACCCACGCCGGAGGCGGTCAGATAGGACTGCCCGGTGAATCGCCAGACGGGTTCCGTCCGCCTGGTGAACGTATCCGATCTTCGGTGACTACCTACTTCCGCCGAATGAATTGGTCGCGCGGTCCGGTCCGGCGAACGAATGTTGATCGCCGTAGCTGTACGACGGACCGTCGTGGCCGCCGCCGTTGTCGGTGTCGCAGTACGCCGTGGGCTGGTCGGTCGCGGTGCAGACGGTAGTTTCCTGGGGGGCAGTGGCATTCGCGATCGCTGCCGGTGCGAGGAGGGAGAACGAGACCGCTGCGGTGGCGGCGATGAGTCTTGTCTTGGTGGTCATGAACCAGGCTCCGTCCGTGACCTGTGAACCGCCTACACAAGTCGTTCGCGTCAGCTCAAATATCGGGCCGTTCCTGTCAGTCGTGCGATATGCGGAATATGCGTCGCACCGATTCGGTGCCGCGCCGAATCCGGTGTATTGAATCGCAGAATCACGCATCGATCAATGAGATGATCCGAGCATTGTGGCGACAACGTTCGATCGGGGTATCTATCCGGCGTGCCGACGTCGACAGACGGTCCCGGTCCCGGGCTCGGTCTCGGCAGGCCGCTGCGCCCCGGGGGACGACGAACGCCATCGAGTCGGGCGTCGTCGGCCGCATAGACTGAGGTACGTGCAAAAACCGGACAGCCACGGGGCGAGCGAAGCGACGGGGACATTAGCGACGGGGACATTGCGGCAGGGATCGTTCCCGCTGAGCGGTCTCGTCGCCGCCGTCGCCGCCGACGAGGGCTCCGCTCGGGTCGCGGCCAATACAGGTGAACCCGACCTGACCATCACCGCGGTGGCCGCTGCGCGCCCGTTCCTGGTGTCTATCCTCGCCGAGCGGGTGCCGGTACTCGTGGTCACTGCGACCGGTCGTGAGGCCGACGACCTCACCGCGGAGCTCTCGGAGATGATCGGCGCCGCCGCGCTGGCGCAATTCCCCTCGTGGGAGACGCTGCCGCACGAGCGGCTGTCGCCGGGCGCCGACACCGTCGGGCGGCGGCTCGAGGTGCTCCGCAGACTCGCGCACCCCGACGATGCGTCGTACGGTCCACCGCTGCGGGTCGTGGTGGCGACCGTGCGGTCGTTGGTGCAGCCGATGGCGCCGGGGTTGGGCGACGCCCCCACGATCACGCTCACGGAAGGTGCCGAGTTCGACTTCGAGCAGCTCATCGAGACCCTCGTCGAGCTGGCGTACACACGTGTCGACATGGTCGGCAAGCGCGGCGAGTTCGCGGTCCGTGGCGGAATCCTCGACATCTTCCCGACCACCACCGACTACCCGGTGCGGGTCGAGTTCTTCGGCGACGAGGTGACCGAGTTGCGCGCCTTCTCGGTCGCCGATCAGCGTTCGCAACCCGAGGTGGCGATGTCGGTTGTGCACGTGCACGCCTGCCGTGAGCTGCTGCTCACCGCCGCGGTCCGGGAACGGGCCCGCGCCCTCATCGCCGAGCACGAGGCGGACGCCGCGCTGGTCGCGATGCTGGACAAGCTCGGGGAGGGCATCCCCGTGGAGGGGATGGAGGCGCTAATTCCCGCGCTCCTGCCTGGGAAGTTGCAGCTGTTGACCGACCTGCTCCCGCCCCAGACGCACACCGTCCTGCTCGATCCCGAGAAAGTGCGGACCCGTGCCTCCGACCTCGCGAAAACCGGACAGGAGTTCCTCGAGGCGTCGTGGACCGCGGCCGCTCTCGGCGGCGACGCCCCGCTCGATCCGACGGGGATGAACCTGGCCGCGAGCGCGTACCGGCCGCTCGACGAGGTCCGCGCGTCGGTGCGCGCTGCAGGCCGGCCGTGGTGGTCCATCACGCCGCTCGCCGCCGGACCGGAGCGGGACGGCGATCACCTACAGCTGGATTGGGCGCCGGCCCCCGCGCCGCGCGGGTCCGACGCCGAGGTCGCCAAGGTGTTCGCGACGCTGCGGGCACATGTCGCGTCGGGGGGCCGTGCCGCGATCGTCGTCGCCGGGTCCGGCACCCGGCAGCGGATCCTGGAGCGACTTCGCGAATCCGATGTCCCCGCAGTCGAACTCGAACCTGGGCAGGCGCCCGGAGGCGGCCTTGTGGGCGTGCTGCGCGGCAGTCTGCAGGCGGGCCTGACGTTGCCGGCGCAGCGCCTGGTGCTGCTCGCCGAGCCCGACTTGACCGGTAATCGGGTGGCCGGCGCGGGCGACGGCCGTCGGCTCCCGGCCAAGCGCCGCAACCAGGTGGACCCGTTGGCGCTGAACGCCGGCGACCTGGTGGTGCACGACGAGCACGGCATCGGCCGGTTCATCGAGATGATCGAACGCACCGTGGCGG
>CAJCHX010000447.1 GCA_903970215.1 Acidobacteriaceae bacterium | reverse complement strand
CAACACGCTCACGACTGCGAGGTCGATCTGCGCACGCGCGGTGGCCGCGGTATCCGCACCCGCCTCGACGAGCCGATCATCCAGTGCCGCAGTACGATCCACGCCGGCGGCCTCGAAATGCCGCCACCGGCTGTGATACGGGATCGTGAGATCGGGATACCGGGTCCGGGTGACGTCGGCGACCACCGCGGCAGCCGAACTCAGAGCTCCGTCATCCACCACGAACCACGCCGAGCCGCCACCCCGCGCCCGATCCAGCAGCATGCCGGCGCGGGCGCGGACCTCTGTCGTCGACGCCAGCGCGGCGGCGGCACCCGCTGCCGTGCCGGTGTCGGGGGCGGCGTCGTGACCAGGGGCCGTGGTGTCGTGGTGGGTGCGCGTCACGCGTCCAGGCTCCGTCCCTTGGCCTTGCGGAGCTCGTCGGCGTCGGGAACGGTGCCGGGGGTGAAGTAGCCGGCGGCGATCTTGGCGTCGATCTCCACGCGAGCGTCCGCCGGAATCAGGTCGTCGGGGATGTCGACGCGTTCGCCCACCTCGATCCCCGAGCCGGTGATGGCGTCGTATTTCATGTCGCTCATCGACACCAGCCGGTGGATCTTCTTGATACCCAACCACTGCAGGACATCCGGCATCAATTCCTGGAACCGCATGTCCTGCACGCCCGCGACACATTCGGTGCGGGTGAAGTACATCTCGGCGGTATCGCCGCCGACCTGTCGTTTGCGCGCGTTGTAGACGAGGAACTTGGTCACCTCACCGAGGGCGCGGCCCTCCTTGCGGGAGTAGACGACCAGCCCCACCCCGCCGTTCTGGGCGCCGACGATGCACTCCTCGATCGCGTGCGTCAGGTACGGCCGGCACGTGCAGATGTCGGAGCCGAAGACGTCCGAGCCGTTGCACTCGTCGTGCACCCGCGCCGTGAGTTCGACGGTCGGGTCGGCGAGGTCGGCAGGTGTACCGAAGATATAGACGGTCTGGCCGCCGATCGGTGGGAGGAACACCTCGAGGTCCGATCGGGTGACCAGTTCTGGGTACATGCCGCCGGTCTCCTCGAACAGCGCCCGTCGCAGGTCGGTCTCGCTGCACCCGAACCGCGCGGCCACGCCCGGCAGGTACCAGACCGGTTCGATCGCGGCTTTGGTGACCAGTGCCGCCCCCGTCGGGAACAGCAGGCGCCCGTCGGGTATCAGGCGGCCCCGGGCGACCGCCTCGGCGACCTCGGGCACGATGACGTGCGCCTTGGTGACCGCGATCGTCGGGCGGATGTCATAGCCCGCGGCGAGGTCGACGGCGAACGCGTCGGCCACCATCGCCCCCCACGGATCGAGGCTGACGATCGCTCCGGGCTCGCTCCACTGCCGGTAGGGGCCGACGAGGTCGGTCGGTGTCGTGTCGGTGAGGTCGGCGCGATGTTGGCGGGAGAGCTTGCCGGCGGCCACTGCGAGCGCGCGGTACACACCGTACGAGCCGCTGTGGGTACCGATGACGTTGCGGTGCGCGCGGCTGGTCGTGGTGCCGATCAGAGGGCCGCGTTCGATGGCGGTCGGGGCTCCCCAGTGGATCGGCGGCGCACCGAAACCAGCGGTGTGCGAGGTCAATCGGATGTGGCCGGTTGCCGCGTCGGACATGCTGCCTCCTCGTCAAGAACAGAGTCGACGGCGTCGTTGCCGCTGGTCCGCGGACCGGGCGCCCGAGTCCGATCCTCGTCGCTCCGCTCGCCGGAAACCTCAGCGTAGCCATCCGCGGCCGGTTCCGCTCGGCGTCGATGCGCGCTGGTGCAGGAGGCTCGCCGTCACCACGATCGCGGCGAGCGCGGTGGACAGTTCCACGGACGAACGCTGATCCGGCTCGACGATCATCATGACGATCACGAAGACGATGAAGGCGATCACCAGGTAGCTGAGCCACGGGAACAGCCACATCTTGATAGCCGGCTGCGTCGTCATCCTGCGGCGCAGGGCGATCTGGCTGAGCGCGATCACGAGGTAGACGAACAGGGCGACCGCGCCGGTGGTCGCGAGCAGGTATCCGAAGATTCTTCCCGGCAGCACGTAATTGCCGATCACCGCGAGGAATCCGAGCGACGTCGACCACAGGACGGCCACCGCGGGCACGCCGCGCCGGGTGGTGGTACCCGCGGACCGCGGCGCGTCGCCGCGGTCCGCAAGTGAGAACAGCATCCGCGAGGCCGTGTACAGCGCGCTGTTGAGGCAGGATGCGACGGCCACCAAGACGATCACATCCATGATCCCCGTGGCGTTGGGGATGTGCATGCCCTCGAGCACGGCCTGGTACGAGCCGGTGGCGGTGGTCAGCGTGTCCCACCGGACCAGGGCCACGACCACGAAGATGGAGCCGAGGTAGAACAGACAGATCCGCCAGACCACGGAGTTCACGGCGCGGGTGATGCCCCTCGCGGGATCGGGGGACTCGGCCGCGGCGATGGTGACGATCTCCGACCCCATGAACGTGAACATCGTGGTGAGCATCGCGGCGATCACGGCGCTGAACCCGTTGGGCATGAATCCGCCCGTATCCCGCAGGTGGCTGATCCCCGACACCTGTGAGCCCGGCAGTACGCCGCATATCGCGAGCACGCCGAGGCCCAGGAACGCGACTATCGCGACCACCTTGATCAGCGCGAACCAGAACTCGAACTCGCCGTAGTTGCCCACCGAGAGCAGGTTGGTCACGGTCAGGACCACCACCACCGCCAGCGCCCACAGCCATTGCGGACCATCGACGTTCGCCGACAGGATCACGGCGGCCGCAGTCGCCTCGACCGGGATCACCAACACCCAGAACAACCAGTACAACCACCCGATGCTGCACCCGGCCCACCGGCCCAGAGCTCGCTCGGCGTAGGTGGAGAACGACCCCGTGTCCGGATGCGCCGTCGCCATCTCCCCGAGCATCCGCATCACCAGCACCACCAACAGGCCGGCCAGACCGTAGGAGATGAGGACCGCGGGTCCCGCCTGCCTGATCGCCGTCGCGGAGCCGACGAAGAGGCCTGCCCCGATGACCCCCGCGATCGAGATCATGGCGATGTGACGAGGCTTGAGGCTGGCGCCTAGCTTGTTGCCCGGCGGCTTGTTGTCGGTCGATTCGGTGTCGGTCGGCTTGTTGTCGCGCGCAGGTGGGGCACCCATAAGGCGATGGTTCCTCTCGGGGTCTCGTGCCGGCAGGTCGTGCCGGTCGGTCGTGCCGGTCGGTCCTCGAGTGTCCATGATGCCCGATCGCGTTCGGGTGATTCGGGCGATATGTCGGCGCGTCGCACGCCGTCGCCGGGCTTGGGCGCTTAGAGCACGCCGTGCAGCGGCGGCGCCGCGCCCTGCAATGTATTCCGGCCGAGATGCCACACCTTCCACCGCACCGGGTCGTGAAGCGTGTGCGTGCGAGCGTCGCGCCACAACCGGTGGAGGTTCAGATCCTCACCCGCGCTGCGGGTTCCGCTCACCTCGAACAGTGCGGACGTCACCTCGTTCGCGGCGCGGTCCGCGAGTACCTTCGCTGCGGCCACCGCCAGCGACGCCTCGGCGGCGGCCTCGGGCGAAGGCGTCGCGAAGACTGCGTCCACAGCACGGCCTGCGTCGTCGAGCGTCGCCTCGGCCGCGCGCACCGCCACCGTCAGTTCTCCGAACCGCTGGATCACGAGCGGGTCCTCGTCGGCACGCTCCACGCCTGCCTCGACCCACGGGCGCGACGTCGTGCGAACGAACTCCGCGGCGGCGCTCAGGGCACCGCGGGCGATGCCTGCGTCGATCGCTACGTGCAGCAATTGCGCGAATGCGCCGTAGCCGGTGGGCTCCGACAACGCGGGGGAGCGGGGTACCACCGCGTCGTGCGCCACGACGACGCCGTCGAATCGGACGGTTCCGCTGCCGGTGGTGCGTTGCCCCATCCCGTTCCAGTCGTCGACCACCGTGATGCCGGCCGAGTCGGCCGGGACGAACGCGATCACCTGGTCGCCACCGTCGGCTCCAGGTGCGCTGGTGCTACGCGCCAGCACCGCGAGAGTTCCTGCGAACAGCGAACCGGTGCAGTAGAACTTCTCGCCGTCGAGCCGCAGTGTCCCGTCTGCGCCCGGCGCGAGGGTCGTCGCCACGTCCGCGACGGTCTTCCCGCCGCGTTCGGACTGGGCATTGGCGATCCGTCCGCCTGCGAGCACATCCGCGAAGAACCGTGCCTGCTGCGCGTCTGTGCCGCCGAACCGGAGCACGTTGAGGTACACGAAGTGGCTGTGCGGGATCTGGGCGATCGAGGGGTCCGCGGCGGCGAGCCGACGCACCACCTCCGCCACCGTCGACGGCGGCAGGTCGGCCCCGCCGAAGCGGGCCGGCACCGTCACCGCCAACAGTCCGCTGGCAGACAACTCGTCGATCTCCGTGAACGGGAGGCGACGTTCGCGGTCCCGCGCGGCGGCACCGGCGGCGAAGCGTCCAGCGAGTTCGCTTGCGGCGGCGAGGGCTTCGTCGGTTGACGCGAGGATGCGGGCGGGGGCGTCGAGCGACGTCACACGAGGGCCCGGTCGCGCTCGGCCTCGAGGTTACGGCTCGCCTC
>CAJCHX010000446.1 GCA_903970215.1 Acidobacteriaceae bacterium | reverse complement strand
GGGGCTCCTCGCATCGCCCCCGCCGAGCCACGACCCCGAGGGCTGTCGTCGAGATTCACAGACATCACCCCGGCCAGATCTTCGCCGTCGTCGAGATCCGCAACCAACCGTCGTCGAGATTGGCCCCCATCCCAGCATCGGTTGGACGATCACCGTTTGGGTTCGGTCAGTTCCTGATCGTGAGACGCTTGCGCCGATCGGTGATGATCAGCGGCATGCTCAGAACCCGCTCGTCGCGGATGAACGTCGGCCCGCCGTCGCCAAAGGCCTACCTGTTGCCATTCCGGGCCAGGCATCGATGGGCCACCTGCTCGATCACGGCTCGACTCGGTGAGCGAACGCCCCCGACGCGATCGCCGACCGGCGCCATACCGCATGGCGGAGGGGCCTGGACCGAGCGGTCCAGGCCCCTCCGGGGTGGTACGGATCAGCGACGCTTCTTCGGCTTAGGGCCGAAGAGGATCTCCCCGAGGCTCATCGAGGAGCTGCCGCGCGGGCCGGGCCGGCTGTAGGTGGTGAACCCGTTGCCCGTCTTGACCTTGTGACCGTGGTTGCCGCTGCCGGAGCCATGCCGGGTGTAGATGTCCTGCTTGGTGTTCCGGGTGGGGCTGTAGGTCGGCCCCGACTGGTAGGTCTTGGTCGTCCTGTTGCCGCTGGTGGACTTACGCGAGCTCGAGCGGTGCTCGTAGCGGTTCTGGGTCATGGTGTTCCTCCTGAACTGTGGTGGGGGCGGGCCTGGCGCCCTCCTCCGGGGTCACTCGATCCTGCGCGACGAACGCCCTCCCGCGCAGTGGCGAACAGCCGTGAGCCGGAAAGCCACCCGGAAAGCACAGCCATCGCCTGAGAGTCGGCCGGGTGACCAACAGTGGCGGAGACTCACCCTCGAACACCCGCATCGTCGGCATGGTGTGAGCGGGACAGCCTCTTCCTGCGACCGGAGCCGAGACGCGATCGCCGACCGGCGCCATACCGCGCAGGTCTTCGACGACGACACCATCGTGGCCACCCACGTACTGCATCTGTCGGGCAGGTCCACGCACCTCAGGCACTACCCGCCGCACAAGATCGCGTACACCCTGCGCAGCGTGAGCTGGTGCCCCACCCAGGCCGAGCAGATCGGGCCGGGCGCTGTCGCGATCATCGCAGGTGCAGATTTCTGCACTCGACATCGACCGTAAGACGATCCGGAAGTACCTCGTCCCGGCGATCGTGGAGGGCCTGCAACCGGCGCCGGGTGAGTCGTTCGACGAGGCGATGTGGCGGGAGCGGATACAACGCTCGTTCCCCGAACTCGGCGACCCGGCCGCGCAGGCGGTGACATGGCCGCTGATCGCGGTGCACTACGACTGGATCGAGAAACAGTTGGCGGTGCCGGTCACGGTGGCCACGATCGCGCAACGGCTGCGCGACGACCACCTGGTCGAGGTGTCGGAATCGACGGTAAGACCGTATATCGCAGCAACTTTCGCCGAAAAGTCGGTCGAGTACAAGGTCACCGTGCCGCGCGGTGCGGTCGAACCGGGTAGCGAAGCGCAGATCGACTACGGCAAGCTCGGCATGTGGTTCGCCCCGGCCTCGGGCCGCCGGGTCGCGGTCTGGGTGTTCGCGATGATCCTGTCGTGCTCGCGGAAACTGTTCGTGCAACCGGTGCTGAAAATGGACTAGACATCATGGAACGCCTCCCATGTCGCCGCGTTCGAGTTCTTCGGCGGCTTCCCGTATCGGCTGGTGTGCGACAACCTGAAAACCGGTGTCGACCGGCCCGATCTCTACGATCCGCAGATCAACCGCGCCTACGCCGAACTCGCCGCGTTCTACGGCACCCTCATCGACCCGGCCCGAGCCCGGAAACCGAAGGACAAACCGCGGGTCGAACGCCCCATGCCCTACATCCGCGACTCGTTCTGGTCGGGCCGGGAGTTCACCTCCCTCGACCACATGCAGACCGAAGCGCTCCAATGCCTTGATCGCCTCCGACGACCGCGGATGATCACCGACCTTCTTACCCGTCACCGGGTCCTTCGGCCACAGATCGACGATCGACCCGTCCTCACGGACCAGATCCGCAGCGATGTGAATGTGGTCGTTGCCCTTCTTCGACGTGCCGTGATGAATCGCGACCCACCGCACCGGCGCCGCACCAGCAACGTCGAACCCCATCTCCCGCATGAAATCCCCGGCGATCGCACCCCACCTCTCATCGCCCAGCGGCGCCTCCGACGCAGCCAGCGACAACGCGCACGTCCACACATACGCGTCCGGAACCCGCACCCCGTCCTGCGCGAGCACCCAGGCCCGCCGCTTCTGCTTCTCCGTAGGCTCCGCAGCAGCCTTCGCCGGGTCCGCCGCGGCCTCTGTCGCGCCGTCGACCTGGGCGGCGCCGGCGGCCTTCTTCTGCTCGGCGGCCTTCTTCGCCAGCACGGCCCACCGTGCTTCGGCGGCCTTCTTCTTCCCCGGGTCCACCCACCGCACCGTCGTGCCGTGCGCGTCGTGCGGCTCATCCAACTCCGCGGCGATCGCCGTCGCGTCCGCACGGGTCAGCACCGGCGCCGCACCCTCCGGGCGAAGCCCGCGCCGCCGGTGTCGTCCAGGCTCCGCTCCCGACACCGGTAGCGGCGGGCGTGGCAGCCGCCGCGGTGCCTGCGCCCGCGTCCGCGTTCGTCTCCGACAACCGCCCACGCGAGTCGGGCGTCGAACTGTAGTCACGCAGCGTCCCGCCAATGCATCGAACGAACGGAGACCACGACCATGATCACAGCGACAGCCCGTCCCCTCGCCGCTGTCCTTCTCGGAGCCTCGTTGATCCTCACACCGGTCATCGTCGCGACACCCACGGCGGCGGCCGGGGCGCCGGTGTCCATCGTCGACCACCCCGTCGTTCCCGCCGACCCCGCCGGCAGACCGTTGAAGGACTGCGGCCTGGCCAACGACGGCGAGAACGTGTGGACCCACGACGCCAACGGCACCCGCGCCACCTACATCTGCTCGCACAACACCTCGGTGATCCCCTGGCACCCCGACACCTGGGAATGGCAGGAGATCATAGAAGCATGACCCCCCACCCGACCCCTCGCCTGTCGGCGATTCTGCGGCGCGCAGAGGAGATCGCCGTCAGCCGCGGCCACGGCTACGTCGGCGTGGAACACGTGCAGCTGGCGATCCTCGAAGACCCCGGCAGCATCCCCACCCAGATCATCGCGCAACTCGTCGACCCCGGCGAAGTCACCCGACGACTCGACACACTGATGAACTCCGAGAGCTACAACACCCCCACAACCCGCGCCCGGCGAATCGGCGAACCTAGGTAGCGCCCGCAGTCGCTCCAGCTGAGGCCCCGGATCACACCGCCAAGGTGATCCGGGGCCTCAGTCTTTCGCGCGAGGGTGCGGCCCGGCGCGGCTCACGTCGCGGCGATGCGAGCGGCGCATCTGGAATCGCTTTCCTCGCGACTGGCATTGATCACCGCCGGGTCCGCGGCCATCGCCGCCGCCGACGACGGTGACCTGGGCCTTTTCGAGGAGGCGTTGGCAGTACCGGATGCGGAGCGATGGCAGTTCGACCGCGCGCGTATCCAGCTGGCTATGGTGAGCGACTGCGGCGCGCCCGCGAGGTGACGCAAGCACGCAAGCAGCTAACCGATGCGTTCGAGGTCTTCGAACGGCTCGACGCCACACCGTGGTCGGACCGTGCGGCGGGCGAGTTGCGGGGCTACAGGTCGGTCCAAGCCCCGGAGTGTCGTCTCCGCGGTGTCTGCGTTGACCCCACAGGAACTCGAAGTCGCCCGGCTCGCTGGAAGCGGGCTCACCAACAAGCAGATCGGCGAACTGCTCACGCTGTCGCCCCGCACCGTCGGCGGGCACCTCTACCGGATCTTCCCCAAGCTCGGCATCACCACCCGCGGTGCGTTGAGCGACGCGCTGGCGCCGCGGGTCGACTGACCCAGGACCCAGAACGCTCCACGCCGTTCGACGGCGGCGCGACCCGCGCAGGGTGACGGTGGCCGCCCGTTCGACCCGAGCCGGAGCCGGAGCCGGAGGGCAGCGCTCACGTGTCGCGCCGGCGCGCTGGGTGTTCACGCTCGTTCTGAACGGCGTGTCGGCTGCAAGGTACGGTTCCGCCGCGCTATTTAGTTCTGGAGGTTGGGGCGATACGGCAGGGTGCGCGATTCCCGGGATCCGTTCAAGATCTTGCGGAGAATCGTGCATCCGGGCGTGGGTCGAGGGTGATCACGGCGGGCGCGAGATCGGAACCGAGGCTGGCTGCGTAGGGGTCACGCAGCACCAGCAGCGCGCGTCCTAGGTTGCCGATCAGCCGCGTGCTGCTGCCTCCCCCCTCGCCTGGACGCGCACCGTCGAGGTCGACGATCGCCGCGACGATCACCTGCTCGACCTGACGTGTCAGCTCGTCGAGATCGACAGCCGGGCTGGTCTGGGGTCCGTGCAGACGGTCGTCGAGTGCGGCGCGCTCTTCCTGGGCGTGACGGCGGAGCACCCCGGGGGCACCGTAGAGGCGTAGCCAGTGCTCCGCTCTCTGATAGTACCGCCGGGCGCTCTCGAGCAGGTTTCGCCGCGGCCCGGCGCGTTGCTCGGCGGTCGCCGGGTCCTCCATCACAGGCGCGTCCCCTGCACCGTCGATGGGTATAGCCCAAGGCCCGAGGTAGGGCTCGAGCAGATCGATCCGGCTACCGGCCGAGTGCACGATCGCCTCTCCCGGCCTCGGGTGGTCGGCCATCCTGACCAGAATCCGCGCGATCAGGATGTCCCCGACTCCTAGGTAGCGAGTCAGTCCCAGTAGGGCCGCCGGAGCGGGGATCACGGCATGGGGTCCGCCGAGCCCTGCCTCGGACAGCATCAGCAGCATCTCGCTCCGCAGGTACGCCAGGGAGTCTGGATCGGTGTTGGAGTCACCAGCACGCGGCAACAGGCCGCGCGCTGTCTCCGCCAGCTCCGTCAGTGTGTCTCGTTCCCGCAGGTACGCCATCCCGTACGACGCGAGACGAACGACCAGTGCCCGCACCGCGTCGTCGTCGAGCTCGCCGCGATCCTTGTCCGCGACGCCGGTCAGATCCGCCAGGACCTTTGTAATCGCCGCGATCTGATGCCCGCTGCGCTCGCCGACATCGCCGTCGGCGAGCAACGCCCCTGTCGCCGCTGAGAAGTACTGGGCAAGGATGCAGTCCACCCTGCCCCGCACGCCGGCGGTGATCCGCAGGTCGGCGATCTTGAGCGTCTGGAGCTTAGCGAGATACCGAGCCTCGCTGTTGTGGTCGCGGGAGAGGATCCGACAGCCGGCGGCAGCGACGTCGAACACGGTGATGCAATCGATCGCGACTCTCCTCGACAGATGCTCTCCGTGGAGACGTTCGAGCAACGCATCTGCCAGGCTGATCGCCGAGCGGGCGGCCTGTTCGACCTCACCGGCGGTCAGGACCGTCGATGTATGTGCTTGCAGCGTCCGTCGGTACCTTCGGGCCAGCTCTCGGGCTCCCGCTGCGGCGTACTCGACATCGACACCGGAATCGGTGTCGACGGCCTGACGCAGGTCGGCATCAGAGCGCTCCTTGAACTGGTCAGCGGGGAACGTCAACTCCCGTGGTCGACCCCCGCCACTCCAATGACGCCTCGCCCACTGCTCGACGGTCTTCGGTGCACGCGCACCGTAGATCTCATATGCGGCCGCGCATAGTTCGGCCCACGCCTCGTTCACCTGCCCGGGGAACCGCTTCTGCGCCGTTGACGGCTTCCAGATATCGTTCCCGCCCAGCTCTGCGAGCTCCGCGGCGAGGACCTTCATCGAGATCGGAGCGGTGGCCCGCTCCCCTTCGTCGTACCCGACGTACTCTACGAACGCCCGGACGAAGGCTCGCCGGGCTCTGGCAACCGTCGCGCTGTCCTGCTCGCCGTGCACCAACCTGGCATTCCTCTCCCGAATCAGATCCGAACGGCTCATTTCTACCGCGGAATCGAGCCGTTCACCCGGCTTCCGGGAGCGGTTCTCCGGCCTGACATCGATGCGATCTCGACGCGCGCAGGCTCGAAAACATCTCCACTTGTGGCTCACTATTTCCATCAATTCTATTGTCCGCCAATGTAATTGGGTGTTGTCACGGCTTCCGTGATGATGCATACTCGATGCACAGCAACCGTCCAGCATCCTGGGACGCCCGCCACGAATCGGGCGGCTCGGCATTATGATCAGGAACGAGGCACACGATGTCCCATCCCATCCTCCGCGCCGTCGCCGCGACCGCAGCGGCGGTCGCGGTCACCCTGGGCTCGGCCGCCGCACCCGCGGCCGCGGCGTCCCCGGATCCGTTCGCCCCGAAAGGGCCCGGCGTCTACATCGAGACACACTGCGTCTCTGGCGGGCGCCGTGTCGCCGACACGATCTTCACTCCCGGTGGCTGCTACATGTGGAGCCTGCCGGTGTACAAGTCAACGTCGTCGAACTCGCTCCCCACGGCTGTGACCGACGCGATCGACGCCTGCCTCGCAGAGGGCGGGTTCCAAGTTGTCGAGAACTATGCCGAGGAGGCGGACACCGTCGAGTTCGGCCCCGCAGTCACCGCGGCAACCGTGGGCCTCGTCGCCGGGGTGGGTTGCGTCGCCGGCCTGGCCGAGGCCAGCGACGCCCTCAACAACACCCACTGAATCTCACGCCGCTCGACAAGACGAGATGACCGCCCCACCTCATTCATGGAGGGGCGGTCTTCTCGTTCGCCCGACATCCCCTGCGTGACGATCTCCGCCCGAAACGCCGTCCCATCGGCCCGCAACAGGATCGCCTCCCGCGGCGCCACGAAACTTCCCAGTCTCTTCGCGGTGATGGGCACGCGGATCGCCTCCACCGACTCGGGATGCGCGAAGTCCAGGATCGGCCGACCCAACAGCTCCTTCTCCGACACCACACCCAGCAGGTCGCACAGCGGCTCGTTCGCATACACAATCCGACGATCAGTCGGGTCCCCAGGTGGCGCCTGATGCACGAGCAGGCAATCTCGCGTGTACCGCATCAGAAAACGCGAATCCAGAAGAAACCCCGAATCGGCTGCCGCGTCCACCACTCCATCTGGTTCCGGCTCGTATCCGGGCCGCATCCGCTCCCCGCTCACACTCCTCGCCTTCCCATCACTGCGTCCCACCGATGGCTGCGCGTGACGAAAGCTGTGGGTACACGATATGAAAGGCAAATTTTAGGCGGCCCTTCCTGACTCAGGAGTGTGCAGGTGTGTCCGAGATGGCGGAATCCGACGCGACGGTGACAGCTGACCGCGTCCTGCAGCCCTGGACTCCTGGCTCACGACTCATGGCCCAGATCACTGGTGAAACCTAAGGTGTGTCGCGATGACCGTCATCTGTGATCGGCCACCGAGCGACCGACCGGATCGGGTGTCAGGATCTTTACTGCTAGTCCGCGTACGAGATCCTCCGCCTTCACGGGTGGCACCTCGCCTCGTTGCAGATCGGACCGAAGCACCGCCATCGGTAGGTCTACGAGCACGAAGGACACTTCGGAGGCGTTCGCCGAGGTCGTCGACATGATCACCGGGATTATTCGTTTCGCGTAGATCGTCAGCTCATCGAGGTGCTTGTCGAGCGCCGCCCGTTGTTCGGGGGGCCAGGTTGACGGCGCGAAAATCTGCACGCCGGCCTGCAGGATCATCGCCTCGGACAAGTGCTCGCGGCACCAGTGCACGATCCAGACGGAGGCCTCGACGGCCCGGGTCGCATCGGGGTCGACGCCAAGAGTGTCGCGGTATCCGCTGTAGAAACGCCCGATCGTCCGCATCCAGAGATCCGCCAGCAGGGCTTCTCGGGTGGGAAATCGATGGTGGATCGATCCGTTGGAGGCACCCGACTCGCGGCTGAGAGCACCGAATGTCAGATTCCGGATGCCGCCCGCCGCGAATAGTCCCGCGGCGCAGTCCAAGAGACTCTCGGTCGAGTGCACTGCGCGTCGGCCCATTCGGTGAAGTCTAGCCCGAGCCAGTCAGCAGTTGCTCGGCTGATCGGCCTGTGGACCACGAAGCGTCACTTCCTCGTCGACAGCACCATCGCACTACCGACTGCTGTGGCACAGAGGATCTCCGCGCCGTCCTCGGTGACGTTGACCAGGTCGCAGCGGCACGCCGCACGCCGACCCGTGGCGCCGATGACAGAAGCTCGGGCTTCGAGGCGACCCGCCGAGGCCGGCCGTAGATACTCGATGGTAAGCCCGCTGGTGACGATCGCGGGGCCAAGAGCAACGCTGGCAGCGAACGTGATCGCGTTGTCCGCAGCGTAGGCGATCACCCCACCGTGCACGAAGCCGAACTGCTGGCGGAGCTGGTCGTGAATCTCGATCGCCAGGACAGCCTGCTCAGTGTCATACCTGGTGATCGATGCGCCGACGAGTCGGCTGAACGGCTGGCTGTCGAGCACCTGTTGCGCCGCAGTCAGCAGATCGCTCGGAGAGAGCTGGGTCTGATCGTCGATGGTCATGGTCGAGGGACTTCCTGTCGGGTCGGCGACTGATCGGCGGAGCTGCCGCGCAACCCTCCGACTGAAGGTTCTTTCAGCGGCCCTCACCTAACCATAATAGATGTTGGCATCTAGTATCTTTGTTTGCGAGACTCGGCGTTCGGACAGCGCCGGGGCTGCGCGCATATATGCGGACGTAGACCACACCCGGTGTCGTGACATGTCGTTGGTGCATGGTTAGTGTCGTTTCGTATGGCAATACTGGATGCGACCATCTACAATCATTTCAACGGCCCGTCAGGGTGATCCCCTGGTTTCCGTGAACTCCGCCAGATCAGTAGCACACCTACCGATCTGCCTCCTCCCTGTCGAAACATGGTCTGCACAAATAGTTTCGCCCCAAGTCTTAGTTCGCCCGGGTGGCCTCGTGTTCGTTGCGCCATGAGACGAGCCAGACAAGTCACATTGAGATGATTGCGAGATCACAGCGGTGTCCCTGCTGAACGAAGTGGATCTTCTGTCTGTCGAGGTCCTTGAGAACCCGTACCCCACGTATGCGCTGTTACGCGAGATCGCACCGGTGCATTGGGATCCGACACTTAGTGGCTGGCTGGTCACCAGGTATGAGGACGTTCATGACTCTCTGCTCGACCCCGGCACGTTCTCGTCTGACCGTGTCGAACAGTTGGTGAGCAGCAGGATTCCGCAGGAGATGCGGGAGAGGGTCGCGCCGCTGATCGATCTCACGTCGACCTGGATGTGGATGCAGGATCCTCCGGAGCACACGCAGCTTCGACGACTGATGCACCAGGGTTTCACCCCTCGCGCCATCGCTGGGCTTCGAGAGCACGTCGAAGACGTCGTCGAGATGCTCCTCGACAGAGTCTCGGGCGAGGCGACCATGGACCTGATCGCGGACTTCGCCTACCTTCTGCCGGCGTACGTCATGGCTGATCTCTACGGCCTACCCCGAGAGGACGCCGACCTCCTCAAACGCTGGTCGGACGCGTTGAAGGTCTTCATCGGCGGCAGTCCGGATCTGTCCGGGACCGCGACCGGTGCACTCGATGCCCTCACCGATATGATGGATTACTTCACCGCCGAGACGGCCGCGCGGCGCAAGTCACCGAAGGACGATCTCATCGGCCGCCTGGTCGCGGCGGAGGACTCCGGTGACGCTCCGCCTCTCGGTGATCGCGTGCTCTGCGCCAACCTTCTGCTGGTTCTCGGCGCTTCGTACGTCACGTCGATGGACATGCTCGGAAACGGTGTCCTAGCTCTGCTGACGCAGCGCGAGCAGTGGGAGTTGCTCAAGGAAGACCCCGCCCGGGCCGAGTCCGCCATCAACGAGGTCCTGCGGTTCGACGGGCCGGTGCAGCTTACGCATCGGCGGGCCACCCGCGACCTCCAGATGCACGGGGTCGACATCCACCGCAACGACCTGGTCTACCTGGTCAGGGGATCCGCTAACCGTGATGGGGATCGGTTCCCGGACCCGGATCGTCTCGACATCACGCGCCAGGGAACGGGGCACGTCGCCTTCGGCGCGGGCGTGCACTACTGCATCGGCGCTGCGCTCGCCCGGATGGAGGGCGTGATCGCCCTCACCGAACTCGCCCGCCGGCATCCGAACATGCGTCTCGATTCGGCAGCCCCTCCACGCTGGCGCGCAGACACGTTGCAGTTCCGCGGCCTGCGGACGCTGCCGATCGATCTGCGGGGGGACGGGACATGGTCGTGATCACCGAACTTCGGGCGGACACCATCGCCGGCACCCTCGATGCGATCGCCGAACGTGCGCCGGACACCTCGGTCACGTTCGCGACCGAGAGCCAGGTCATGACGATCACGGACCTGGTCGACGCATCGCACGCAGTCGGCGCGGGACTACGCGCTGCAGGTGTCGAGCACGGGGACGTCGTCGGGCTGCTCTGTCCGAACACCTCCGAGTTCTTCCACGTCCTCTTCGGCGGCACGCGCTTGGGGTGTGCGATCGCCCCACTGCCGGTGCCGGTGAGTATGCGCAACATCGACGGCTACGTCGCACGACTGCAGCGGATCGTGTCCACCGCGTCGATGAAGCACCTTGTCATGTCGGAGCAGTTCGCCGGCTTCGCCGACGTGCTGCGGCCTCGGCTACCCGGGGTGCAGCTTCTCGACGCCGCCGCGCTTCGCCGGGCCGGAGGTCGAACCTACGAGTCGGTGTCCGCCTCTGATCTTGCGATCGTGCAGTTCACGTCGGGCAGCACGTCGGCCCCCAAGGGGGTGCAGCTCAGCCATGCCAACGTCCTGTCCGGCGTCGAGTCCATAACCCGGGGAATCGAGGTAAACCCCCAGGACAGTGGCGGATTCTGGTTGCCACTATTCCACGACATGGGGTTGTTCGCGTCACTGACAGCGTTGCTCAACGGTCGCCCGTCGACCATCTGGTCCCCGGTCGACTTCATCAAGAATCCCGGGCGGTGGTTGCGCAGATTCTCCGAGACCGGCGCGACCATCTCCGCCGGCCCCAACTTCGGCTACGACTACCTGGTCGCCGCGGTCGCCGCGGATGAGGCCTACGGAATCGACCTGTCCCGCTGGCGGATCGCGTTCAACGGTGCGGAAAGCATCGCCGACGACTCGATCGCGACCTTCCTCGACAGGTTCGCGCCTTCGGGGTTTCGTCCGACCTCCATGTTCCCGGTGTATGGGATGGCGGAAGCCACACTCGCAGTGACCTTCCCACCGCTGCTCCGCGCGCCCGTATTCGACTATGTCGACCGCGCCGCGCTCAGCGACGGCCTCGTCGTTCCGGCCCGCGCGGGCGCGGCCGGCACCAAGGCGGTCGCCAACGTCGGGCGGGCAGTCCCGGGAATGTCGGTCCGGGTCAGCGACACCGTCGACGGCAGCGAACTGCAGGCCGATCGCGTGGGACAGATCGAGATCCGCGGGGACGCCGTCACAGCCGGCTACCTCAATCACGCGAATACAGAAACGTTCGCCGCCGACGGCTGGCTACGCACGGGCGACCTCGGCTATCTCAGGGGCACGGACCTCCACGTCACCGGCCGACTCAAGGAGATGATCACCGTCCGCGGCGCCAACTTCTACCCCGAGGATGTGGAAAGCGCCGTCCGCCCGGTCAGCGGCGTGTTCAAACGGCGCTGCGTCGCGTTCGCCCACCTAGACCCCGCCGGGAGGGAACAGATCGCCCTCGTCGTCGAAACGGACTTGGACGAGCCGACTGAGCGGGCATCACTGGCCCGCACCCTGCGCGACACCATCAAGTCCGACCTCGACCTCGACGATGTGGCCATCCACCTCGTCGAACCGAGGACGATCCCACGAACATCGAGCGGCAAGCTCCAGCGTCTCGCCACCCGCACGCTGGTCTGCGACTAGAACCCCTCTCTCCCACGACTTTCCCCTACGCCGCCCACACCCTGAGAACCCAGGAGGACCGCTCCCACATGCACAGCATCGAAGTATTCCGCCAGTACGAAGGCACCCACTGGAAGATCTCCGACATCGACTTCGCCGCGATCGACAAGACTCGGGTGAAACCCGAATACCTGACTCTGGTCAAGAGCGCCGTGATGGGCGAGTCGAACGTCATCGCTGCGGTGCACGGATTCCTCAACGAGTTTCCCGACGACTACGACTTCTCGAGCTTCGCCGTCGTCTGGGGCTATCAAGAGGTCCAGCATCACTACGCGTTCACCGCCTACCTCAACGCCCTCGGCGAGCACATCCCGTACTCGGCGGTCGCATCGATGCGCGCACCGTACGACCCGGGTACAAGGCCGGCGGCGACCCTGGCCACCAACGTCATCAGCGAACTCACCGTCAACACCGTCTACAAGGCGGTCGCGAAGTGGGTCGACGAACCGGTCCTGCAGGTTCTCCTCAAGAATGCCAGCCTTGACGAGGCACACCACGCCCGCGAGTTCATCCACTACACGAAAAAGCGTCTCGACGAGCATCCCGACGAGCTCGCATCGGTCCTCGAGACCGTGTATTTCTACACCGCCGACGACCGGATCAAGCATCCGGTAGGAATCTTCAAGGATGGACTCGAGGAACTGTCCGGCCACGAGACCATCGACACCGGGTTCGAGTTCTTCCTCGACAACGTCGCCGGCGACGACGGCCTCGACGAACTCCAGGACAAGATCCGACGCGCCTTCAGTGGGATCACCGGCATCCCCATGAGCAGCAACTCTCAGGTGCGACGCGCACTCGCCGAGGCGATCAGTTGAGCTCAGGAACCGTGCCCTGGTCGACGACCTTGCCCGACTACCAGTGTTTCGGCTGCTCACCGAACAACCCGCACGGCCTGCAACTGGCCTTCGATAAAGTACCCGAGGGCGGCCTGACGAGCACATTCGTCCTGGATCGCCGACACGAGTCCTACCCAGGCGTCGTCCACGGCGGTATCACAGGCCTCATCTGCGATGAGGTCATGGGCAACCTCGTCGTACTTCAACGCGGAGTCGTCGCGTTCACCGCCGCCCTCCGCGTCGTCTACCTCGCACCGCTGACGATCGGTGAACGCTATCGGTGCGTGGCGTACCTGCAGTCGAGCGCTACCGAGGACGTGATCCGGTGTTCTGCGGATGTTCTCGACGCCACTGGGCTCGCAGTCGCGATGGCCACCGCCTCATACCGTCCTGCCGACATCGACACCGCACGTAGCCACATCGACATCACCACCCAACAGGCGGACGCGCTGCGATCCGCTCTCGCCACCTCAGGAGATGACCACCATGTCGACGTCCATTGACGACATCACCACCACCGTCCGCGATCTCGCTGCCAAGGAACTCGGTCGGAGTCCCGAAGACCTCGACGTCGAGGCAAACCTGCGTGACATGGAAGGCGTGGACTCGGTCAAGACCCTGCGGGTCGTCGCAACCGTCGAGCGCCGCTACGACGTCGAGCTCGAGGACAAGGAGATCTTCGCCATCAGCTCGATATCCGACCTCGCCCGCCTCGTCGCCGAGGCGGTCCACAGCGTCCGATGAGCACCGCTACGAACACGAACCAGCACTACGACCTCGACCCCGACATCTTCGGAGCCTTCCTCGACCCTCTGCGCAAATACAGCTCTGGGCTTTATGCCGATCCCACCGGCACCGACCCCGCGGACACGCTCGAGAACGCCCAGATCCGCAAACTGCGGTACGTCGCCGACCGGCTGGGCCTCGAAGCAGGGAGCCGGATACTCGACGTCGGATGCGGATGGGGATCTCTGATCCTGTTCATGGCAGCAGAACTCGACTGCACCGCCGTCGGCATCAGCCCTGCACCCCGCCAACACGACTACATCGCATCCGAGGCCCGCCGCCGGGGGGTTTCGGCGCGGGTACGCACCGTGGTCGGCCACTTCGAGGACACCCCTCTGAACGAAGGTCCCTTCGACGCGATCAGCATGCTCGGGTCCATCGTCCACATGCCCGACGCCGACGCGGTGTGCCGGAAGGCCCGCACTCTGCTGCGTCGAGGCGGTCGCCTCTACATCTCCGAGAGTTGCTTCCGAAACGACGCAATGCGGTCACGGTTCGGGGAACGCGACGGCTCCCAGTTCGTCCGCGACGCCATCTTCGGTTGGGGCGACATGCGGCCACTGTCGACGCTGATCCGATCGGTCGAGGACGCCGGCTTCTCCGTCATCGCCGTGGACGACCTGACCGCCCACTACCGGCGGACCATCGACGACTGGATCACCAACGTCGACGCACACGCCGACGAGATCGACGCCACCTCCCCAGGAATGGCCGCCAGCCTGCGTCGCTACCTCCAGGTGGCCAACGCCGGATGGGGTTACACCACCAAGCACTACTCCTTGACCTGCGTGAACGCGCGCTGACACCAGAACGGACATCATGACCCCACCTGGCCAAGTCCTGACGGCAGACGATATGGCCGATGTCGTCGGGCGGTTCTTCCAAGCCTCGCCCCTCGCCCGCCGATGGAGTCTCGAGGAGAGCATCGACTGGACCTCGATCGACCCCGCCCGGCTCACCGTCGGCCAG
Organism: Acidobacteriaceae bacterium; assembly: GCA_903970215.1. Lineage (GTDB taxonomy): Bacteria > Actinomycetota > Actinomycetes > Mycobacteriales > Mycobacteriaceae > Tsukamurella. The sequence continues at coordinate 4,535 of CAJCHX010000446.1, read as the reverse complement.
AGTTCCGCAGTCCAATTCATCACTCTCATCGAAGACCACCTCCCCGGCTATTTCGCGCTCTACAACGACTACTTCCCGGTCGACGACACGGTCGACCGGGAGACCTTCATTCATAACCGCGAGCTCTACCATTTCTCCGTCCGCTGGGCCGAGGAGGAGGACACCCACGCGAGGGTGCTCGCTCGATACCAGACGGCTGCCGACATCTCCGACGAGCACACCCTCCGCGAAGCCCTCGCCGTCGAGGGTCAGAAGAAGTTCCAGTTGCCGTACACCCACCCGGTGCAGTACTTCGCATACGCGCTGGTGCAGGAGAAGGCCACCCAGATCTACTATCAACAGCTTCGGGACGTCTGCGAGGAGCCGGTGATCCGAGACATCCTCACCAAACTCTCCCGCGACGAAGCACGGCACTTCACGTTCATGGCCAACGTCGTCGAACGAGCCATCCAATGCGATGGCGACGCCGTCGTCGGACCGATCCGGGACGTCATCGCGCAGTTCCGTATGCCCCTCGCGGACACGATGCGTGGCTACTGGCGCTGGGCGCTCAAGATAGCGGACACCGCCGCGTACGACCACACCGACGCCTACGAGCACTTGATCCGCGTGATCGACCGCGCCGTCGATGCGAAGTCATCGAAGCTCGACGAACTGACCGGCTTCATCGCGAGCTGCCGCACCGTGTAATCGATCGGTGGCTACAAGCCACCGTTTGAGCATCATCCGTGCACCATTCCAGTCTCCGGTTCGTCACTCGGAAACCGGGCACGACTGCGACGTCGATCCGACAGCCACAGCGCACCTCCCGCTCCAACGACGACCAGGGCGACCACACCCGAGAACACGAACGCTTCGTGGAAGGCATCGAGCGCACTTTCGTGCCGCGCGGTCAGGATGGTGACCACCGCAGCCACGCCGAGCGCACCCCCCACCTGCCGGACCGTGGTGTTCATAGCGGAGCCGCCCGCGAACTGATCCGGCCGTAGCGCAGCGCTGACCGCGGTGACCAGCGCAGTCAATGTCATCCCGACCGCCAGCCCACCGACGACGTTGACCGGCAGCCACGCCGACAGGTACGCGGGATGCGCACCGAGCACGACAACCGAGACGATGCACTGGACGAAGAAGGCGAACATACCGAGCACCATCACCATCGGCAACCGGCTCGGCGGCGCGAACCGGCCGACCGCGATCGCACCGACCGCGGACGCTACAGCCGCCGGAGTGACCCCCAACCCCGCCCGCAACACCGAGTAATGCCACTCGGAAGTGAGAAACAGCGGACTGATCAACAGCCACGTGAACATCGCTGCCCCCATCGCCGCCGACGCGACGCCGGCCAACGCGAACACACGGTTCTTCCAGAGGTCGACGGCGATCACGGCCGACTGATGATGGGTGGACCGCCACACGCTCGTGCCGACCAACACGGCACCCACCACGAGAGACCCCAGCGTCGCGACCGAGGTCCACCCCCAATCGCTGCCCTCCGTGATCGCGAGGACCACCCCGCCCAAGCCGACCGTGAGCGCAAGGGTCCCCACCATGTCGGGCAGCCGCCGACGGTGACCCCCGCGCTCCGGGATGCTGCGGTGCCCGATGACCACGAGGACGACGACGATCGGCACGTTGATCACGAAGATGAGACGCCAGCTCGACACGTCGATCAGCGACGCACCGAGACTGGGGCCGACCGCACTGGCCAACGAACTGACCGCCCCCCAGATCGAGAGCGCCACAGTCCGGCGACTCGACGGCACCTCGAGTAGAAGCAACCCGAGCGCAGCCGGGATCATCCCCGCAGCGCCCATCCCCTGAATCAGACGCGCACCGACGAGCATGTACACCCCAGACGCAGCTGCACACACGGCAGAACCCACCCCGAACAACGACATAGCCAGCAGCAGGACACGACGTGGCCCCCACAGATCGGCAAGCCGTCCCGCCGGCGTCAACAACGACGCGAACACCACGCTGTAACCGGTGAGCACCCACGACAACGTGGTCAACGGCTGAGTCGGATAGCTCTGCCGCAGAGCGGGAACCGCGATATTCACAGCAGTGGTGTCCAGATACGCCATGAACGCCACACCGACCGCCAGCAGTAGGGCTATACCCGCACCACTCGCCGCTGCCTGCACCGGAACACCACGCCCTGCGTCCTTCATGATTGCCTCACGCTCGTCTGTCCAAATCGCGGTGATTCGCGACACGTATCTCTTGCACGGCTACACGACACCAAGATAATAGACGCAGGGATCTAATTGAATCCGTGGTTCGCCGCGCGCGCTCGTCGGCATCGATCGCGCAGCGGACCGTTTCGACGCTGCTACTGACGACCCTGATCACGCGAGCAGCAATCGAGCCTGCGACGGTCCCAAGAGATGAAGGATCTGGAGTCTGACATGACGAAGGGACCGATCTGAACGCACAGGTGGTGACCACACCGGGCTATTTCGGCCCGCCGGGCGCTCCGCTGTTCGGAGCGATCTCATCCCCCGTGTCCAGCCGGGTGCGCGCCGGGGTGCTGCTGTGCCCGTCGGTGGGCAAGGAGCAGGCCGAGACGACCCGCGGTCTGAAACTGTTCGCGGAACGGTTGGCGGCCCGCGGGTTCGCGGTGCTGCGGTTCGACTACGCGTGCACCGGGGAGTCGCCCGGCGCCCAGTACAGGCCGGACGCCGCGGACCGGCGAGATCGGTGATCAGGCGGCGTTCCTCGAGCCGGTCCATCCCGCAGTGTTGAGCTTCCCGACCGGCGAGTTCACCCGGATCGCCGACTGGATCGATACCGCGACCCCGGGGGGTGTCCCTATGGATTTGTCAAGCAGTCGCGGTGAGGGGATGCGGCTGGTAGAGCGCCTTGTGGCGGAGCATGGCGTGAAGCACGTCGATGCGTCGTCGAGCGAGGCAGATCAGGGCGGCGTTGTGTTTCTTGCCGGCTGCGCGTTTGCGGTCGTAGTAGGCCCGCGAGGTCGGGTCGTGCAGCGCGGCGAACGCGGCCAGGAAGAACGCGCGTTTGAGCTGTTTGTTTCCGCCGCGACTGGGGTGTTCGCCGCGGATGGAGGTGCCGGAGCGGCGGGTGACTGGGGCGAGTCCTGCGTAGGCGGCGAGGTGACCGCTGGTGGGGAAGTCGCTGCCGTCGCCGACTTCGAGGAGGATCCGGGCGCCGGTCCTGACGCCGATGCCGGGCATCGAGGTCAGGACCTTGGCAAGAGGGTGGGCATCGAGCATCGCCTCGATCTGCTCCGCCGCCTTCGCGCGCCGAGCGAGCAACGTGGTCAGGTCGGCCGCGAGTTCGGGGAGGACGAGCTCGGCGGCACGGCTGCCGGGCACGGTCACCGACTGCTCGCCCAGCGCGGCCTGGAGATCGTCGACCAACCGTTGGTACGACCGTGGTGCCCGGGGTTTGGTGGCGGCGATGAGCTGTCGGCGGGTCGCTGCCGAGAGTCCTTGTGGCCCACCGAATCGGGTGAGCAGTTCGCGGACCGCGGGGTGCTGGATCCGTGGTCCGAGGACGCGTTCGAGGGCGGGATGGATCTGCGTGAGCAGGCCGCGGATGCGGTTGCTGACGCGAGTGACCTCTCCAGCGAGGTCGTCGTCGAAGCCGACGATCACCTCGAGATCGGCCAGGGCTGCGTCACCAGTGTCGACGCGGCGCAGCGCATGCGGCATGGTGCGGGCCGCATCGGCGATGATGAACGCGTCACGGGCGTCGGTCTTGGCGTTGCCGGGGTGCAGGTCGGCGATGCGCCGCATCGCCAGCCCCGGCAGATACGCCACGTCCATCTCGAGTGCGCGGGCAACGGCGACCGGCAGGGCACCGATCGAGGCGGGCTGGTCCACGATCACCAGAACCGGGCCGTGTTCGGCGAGCTTGCCCAGCACGGTGCGGATGGCGTCCTCGGTCTGGGGCAGCGCTCGGTCATGCAACCGGCGGCCGTCACCGGCGAGGGCACACGCGTGGTGCGCTTCCTTGCCGACATCGAGCCCGAGGAACACGGCGTAGTCGGAGGTCACGAGCGTTCCTTCCAGTCTCTGCGTTACTGGTCGCGGTCTGGCGGAGGTCGCCGGCACCCACGTTACGAAGAGACCTACCCGCGGCCGGGTGGCCCTGTCCCTATCAGCGGTCGACCAACGCCACCGGCGACCGGTGACAACACCCCCCGGATCATGCGTGAGACAGGGGACTTCAGTCATGCCGGTGCCGGCGACCATAGCCCTGGTTTCAGGGCTACCTAGAAGGTAACGGGACCGCGCCGTTCGCGTCCGGGTTGCGGGACCGGGCGGTGGTGGCGCGGGCCGACGACGGCCGCCCGATAGAGACCCGGTTGGTGGACTCGGGACCCACCTGGGTGTGGGACACCGCCATCGCCGGGACGCACAACCACGCCCCGGGAGGTGTTCATCGCTCACTCGCTCGGTCAGTACATCCGGACCGGGCCGTCGCGGCTGTACTACGAGACAGGGCTGGCGGTGGCGGCCCGCGGCGGTCGGGCGGTGCGGTACGACCGGCCGACGGTGGGCGAATCAGGC
>CAJCHX010000445.1 GCA_903970215.1 Acidobacteriaceae bacterium | reverse complement strand
CGCCGATGGTGTTCTCATCGACGTAGTCGCGCAGCCTGCCGGCGGTCAGGCAGAGGTCGTCGCCTTCCAACGGGACGAGCCGCATCTCAACGTCCCAGTACCGCATGAACTTCTCCCAGCACACCTGGACGTTGGCGCCGGTCACCAGGTTGGGCTTGTCGGTGGGCTTGCCGAGCTTGCGCATCTTGTCGCGCCAGCGCCACTTCATGGCGAGGCCGGCCAGCATGACGGCCTCGCTCGACCCGGTGGTCGAGCAGCCGACGGCCTCCTCTCCGGGAGGCGAGTTCCACAGGTGCGAGATGATGTTCACGCAGCGCTTCTCGATCTCAGCGGTCTGCGGGTACTCGTCCTTGTCGATCATGTTCTTCTGGGCGGTCTCGATCATCAGTCGGTCCGCGAGCGCCGGCATCTGCGTGGAGCAGAACGTGGCCAGGTTCAGCCGCGCACTGCCGTCCAGGCACAACTCGCTGGAGATGATGTCGTAGGCGGCCTCGTGTCCGGTGCCCTGCGCGTGCATCAGGAACAACGGCGGGCGGTTCGTGGTGCGCGCGTCGAGGTTGGTGTTGTAGTTGTGATGGGCGCTGCTCCGCCCGAACAGGCGCTTCGACAGCGCGGCGCCGGCTTCGCTGGCGTGGTCCAGACCGCTGGCGAGGGCCGCAGGTGCGCCACCGACCGCCTCGGCCGTGTCCTCCGCTGCACCTTCGGTCGCCTTCTCGGCGTTCGCAAGGTGCTGGCGCAGTGCTTCCGCCAGATCGTCGGGGATCACACCGGTCGTGAGCGGCGTACGAGCGGCCGAGCGCGCGATGTCCTCGATGCCGGCTTTGTTCGACAAGCCCATATTGTAGTTCCTTAGCTCTGGCCCAATGCGTCCATCGTGAAGCTACTTCGTGTTAGGTCTGGCCGGAAGGCACGTCACCCATTGCTCACCGAAGCCTCATCGGGGCGAAACCCGGAGGGCGACGCGAATTCGCTGTATATTTTCGCGGCCTCGGCGTGGCGTACTCAGTCGGCGAACGCCACGTCGGTGATGCGGTGCAGCGAGAACACGCGCAGCACCCCGTCGTCCGTCGTCGCTCCCACCTGCCCGTTGCGGACGAAAGTGGGTACCACCACCTGCTTCGAGGCGGTGCCGTTGGCATCGACGTAGCCCAGGCGCACCGGTCGGCTCATGCCGCGCGCAACGTCCAGCAGGGACACCGCGGCAGTGCCCGACGTCCCCGGTGCGGCCGGGCTTCGCGCCCCGCCGTCGTGGCGGCGCACCTGCGCGGCGGCCTCCGCCAAGTGCTCCGCGGTCGGTGCGGCGGGACCCGGCGGCCGTGGGCGCGGGGTGGGGAGCCGGACGGGTGCGGGACGCAGATCCACGACCGCGCCGGTCGAATCCTCCGCAGCTGCCGCGAAACCGGCGGCGCGCAGCCCCGCGACCAGCTCGGCGAGCGGTACCTGACACACCGCCACGGTCGGTGCGATACCGCGCAGCGCCAACTCGACCGCGACCGGCGAAGCCAGCACGGCCGCGATCAATCCGGGGTCGTCGGACCGCAGAAACGAGGCGGCAACGCCGGCGCGCAACTGCCCGTGCCTGCGAGCCACGTCATCGACCAGGTACGACAACGATTGCGGCACAGGAGTCGAGGCGTGCGCCGCGAAGAAGCCGTGCAGTTCGGCGGCCGCGCGGCCCGTGTCCAATGCCCGTCGCACGGACGCCTCGGTGACGCGGTACACGCTGGCGCCGCCCGCCGATTCGAGGTCGGCGACCAGCGCCAGGGCCTCCGCGAAGTCGTATGCCATCGGCCCGGGCACGGTGAGCGTCAGGTCGGCTTGCAGCAGAAAGGTCTCGACGGTGTCCGGCAGGGCGACAGCGGCTGCGGCTGCGACCGACTGACGGTCTCCGTCCAAGGCGGCCCGCCCGATCGCCGTCACTGCTCCTCGCGCCACCAGTCCCACGGTCGCGGCCTCGTCGAGGATCTGCTGCACGGAGTGCACCGACAGCCGCCGGTACCAGCGCGGATGGGCGTATCGGACGGCCGCCTGCAGCGCGGTGATCGCCGGGGCGGTCCCCGGCGGGGTCTCCGCGAGCGTCGCGATGACCGCGCGGCGGTCGAGCGGTGCGACCGTGCTGCGGGCGTTGGGACTGAGCGGGCCGATGACGCCCTCGTCGGTGCGGGTGCCGACCAGGCCCGGCCGGCGACGCAGGTCCAACCAGGTCGCGGCGAGATCGGCCCAGCGAGCGGGGGCCGGCGTCCGCAGCCAGGCGTCGACGCCGGCGGTCGGCCCGACGATCATGTCCTCATCGATCATCGCCGCGGCCAGCAGATCGGCCCCGGCGAGCAGCTCGAGCACCAGTCCAGCTCGAGCGTCGTCGAGCCCGGTGCTTTTGGCGATCCGGTGCAGCTCCCGGACCCCCAGGCCCCCGGCCCGAACCGTCGGCGCCGGTGACGCCCCCAGCAACTCCAGGACGGCCTCCGCATGCCGGAGCAGTTCGAGGGCCTCGACCGCCCCGGCGCCGTCCGCGTCCGGGGCAGCGGGGCCGTCGAGCACGGGCGGCCGGAGTTGGGCCGGCTCGGCGGGCGACTCGCCGCGCAGCAATGCGCCCACCACGTACGGCAGCTCGACCGTGAGCTCGTCCACGCGGCTCAGCAGCCCGCGGCCCAGCAGCCGCCGCACCGGATGGTCCGGGGGTGCGCCGTCGCCCGCAGCGGTCGTGCGCCCCACCGGGTTGCCCTCGGACAGGCGCCGCAGCACCGTCGTCTCGTCCTCGGCGCAGGCCGCGAGCTCCGCCCGGATCCCCTCGAGCGTCGCTTCGGCAGCCGCCCCGGTCAATTGCGGAGTGCGCCAGGGCAGCGCCTCGCGCGCGTTGTGCGCGACCCGCAGAGCGTCGTCGGGCCCCCAGATGAGGGCTCTCGCGCGCAACCCGCGGATGCGCGCGGTGACCTGTGTCTTAAGGGCCCGGCCTTTGAGGGCTCGATACACCTCGGCGGCGGACACCGGGCTCCGGGCTGCGCCAAGGCCGATCAGGGTCTCGAGAACCGCGAGCGACAGCAGGTCCGCATCTTCGGCGGCGCGGGCGATCGAGGGCCCCGCGGAGAGCCGCGCAGCGAGGACCGGGAAGCCGGCCGGAATCGGGGATGCGACGTCCCGTCGGTCGGCGAGGAGGGCGGCGATGTCCGCGTCGGGCCGACCGGCCAGCCATTCCGCGAGGTCGGTGACGGCGTCGCGCGCTGGTGGCGCAACGATGGATGCCTCCACTCGTCCCTTCGGTCCGCCGGTCACATCCCCCGTCCCTTCGGTCGCCCTGTCACATCCCCCGTCCCTTCGGTCGCCCTGTCACCGCTACAGCGTAGATGCGGGCGTGTCAGAATAGCGTCGTGTCTGAGACCGCGAAGAACAGCAACGACGGCTACGTCGACCACGGATGGCCCCAGGAGATCGCTGCCGCCGGCGAGCACGCCGTGTCGGAGTTCGCGGCTCCTCTGGTGGGGGCGCTGTCGCCGTTCGGGGAGGTGGAGTTCCCCCAGCAGAACATCCCGTACATCCATCCCGACACGCACGTCAACCGCTGACTCGGGTGGACCTCACGCACGTCGACGAGGGCGGAGCCGCCCGGATGGTCGACGTGTCGGATAAGGCCGCGTCGGCGCGGACGGCGGTCGCCGCGGGCGAATTCCGCACCACGGCCGAGGTGGTCGCGGCGATCCGATCCAATGCGGTCGCGAAGGGCGACGTCCTGGCGACGGCGCGGATCGCGGCGATCATGGCCGCGAAGCGGACCCCGGATCTGATCCCGCTGTGTCATCCCGTGCCCCTCACGTCCGTCGTGGTCGCGTTCGAACTGGGCGAGGCCCACGTGACGATCACCGCGACTACGCGCTGTACCGGCCCCACGGGTGTCGAGATGGAGGCGCTCACCGCCGTCGCGGTAGCCGGGCTCACCCTGCACGACATGGTGAAGGCGCTGGATCCCGCTGCGGTCATCGCCGATGTGCGCGTGCTGCGGAAAGACGGCGGCAAGACGGGGATCTGGGAGCGGTGAACAGCGCCCAGGCCCCGGGTTCCCACCCCCCGCGTCGCGCCGTCGTGGTCGTCGCCTCCACGCGCGCCGCGTCGGGGGAGCGGCCGGACCGCACCGGCCCCGTGATCCGCGACTGGCTCCTCGAGCGAGGGTTCGCGGTGTCGGGGCCGTCGGTGATTCCCGATGGTGACGCGGTGGGCA
>CAJCHX010000444.1 GCA_903970215.1 Acidobacteriaceae bacterium | reverse complement strand
CGAACAGCGGCTCGCCGATCTCCCGCTCCAGCTTGCGGATCGTCTGGCTCAAGGGCGACTGGGCGATGTGCAGACGGGTCGCGGCACGGCCGAAGTGCAACTCCTCTGCGACGGCGATGAACGCCTCCAGCCAGCGGATCTCCATGGGCATCCCCCTGTGGCCGACGCGGTGCCGATCGACCTGGTCGTGGGCCGGGAGCCGATTCTATCCACGGCGATGTGGCGGACGACCGCCGGAACGGCGTCCGCGCAGGTCAACGGGGGTTGCAACCCGGGGTTGTGCGTCGGTCGCCCGATTCGCCGGGAACCGTGCGATTCGGCGCCCGATAACCTCCGTTTCCAGCTGGCAGCAGACTGGCAACACTGCCGCCGACCTGGCCGTTTGCACCGAGCGGCTCTACCGTCGATGGCGTGGCTTCGCAATCTGCAGCGTGGATCGCGACGGCCCGGGTGTTGCGCCGGACGGGGTTCGGCGCCACCGGGCCGGAGATCGATGCGGCACTGGGCACACCGGCCTCGGTGTTGGTGACGTCGGCGCTCGCCACGGACCCGTCCGCCGACCCGGGCGCCGTGGCCACGCCGCTGCCCAGCCTCGAGGTCCTGCCGTCGCCGGGGCGCCAGGCCACTGCTGCAGAGCGCAAGGCCCAGGGCGAGCGGGTGGACGAACAGCTCCAACAGCTTTCGCGGTGGTGGCTGCTCCGGATGGTCTCGGTGCGGCAGCCGGTGCACGAGCGTCTCACCCTCATGTGGCACAACCACTTCGCGACGTCGGCCGCCAAGGTGCGTGTCGCGGCGTCGCTGGCGACCCAGAATCAGCGGCTACGCGACCTCGGCCTGGGCGACTTCCGCACGCTCGCCTTCGCGATGCTCACGGATCCGGCGATGCTCATCTGGCTGGACGCGAACCAGAACAGCAAGAAGGCCGCCAACGAGAACCTCGCCCGCGAGTTCATGGAGCTGTTCGCGCTCGGCCACGGCAACGGGTACACGGAGAACGACGTCCGGGCGGGCGCTCGCGCGCTCACCGGCTGGACGGTCACGAAAGCCGGTGCCGCACAGTTCGTCCCGAAGCGACACGACGACGGGGTCAAGACGGTGTTGGGTGTCACGGGCCCGCTGGGGATCGACGAGTTCTGCGACGCCGTCCTGGCGCAGCCGCGCTGGCCCGGCTACGTGGCCACCCGGGTCTGGCAGCACCTCGCCTCGGACACCGCGCCGTCCGCGGAGGCGCTGAGCCGGCTCACGGCGGCGTACGGTGCGGGGCGCGATCTCCGCGCTCTGGCGACGGCCGTGTGGACCGACCCGGAGTTCCTGGCCGGTCGCGCCACCGTCGTCGCCGCCCCGGTCGAGTGGTTGATAGGGGGGCTGCGCGCGCTCCGGGTTCCGATGACGACCCAGGCGAAGAAATCGACCATCGAGCACCCGGACCACGCGACGGGTGTGCTCAAGTCCCTCGGTCAGGCTCCCTTCTACCCACCGGACGTGGGCGGTTGGCCGTCGGGCCAGGCATGGATGTCGACCGCGGCCGCCGCCACCCGGCTCTCGGTGGCCACGCAGATCGCGGACGCCGGCGACGTCTCCGCCGTCGACGAGGCCGCCCGCGCCGACCGCCTGGACGCCGTCGGGCACCTGCTCGGCATCGGTGAGTGGAGCGACGTCACCGCCCGCGCGCTGCGCCCGTTGGCCGGGAATCCGCGGCGGCTCACGGCGGCGGCGCTCGTCAGCCCCGAATACCTCACGTCGTAAGGGACACCGCCATGCCAGACGCGCCTGCAGACGCCGGACACCACGTCACCCGCCGCCGTTTCCTGCTCGGCGGGACCGGGCTGCTCGCGGGGGTGGGTCTGGCAGGTGGCGCAGGTGTGATCACGTGGGACGAGCTGCACCACGCGGCGGTCGAACGCCCGCTGCCCGTAGGGGCCGGCACCCTCGTGATCGTCACGCTGTACGGCGGAAACGACGGGCTCTCGGCTGTGATCCCGTACGCCGACAACGCCTATCACGACGCACGTCCCGATCTCGCCTACCAACCGTCTGACGTGCACCAGCTGGGTGACGGCCTCGGTCTCAACCCGGGGATGACGGGCCTCGCGGGACTCTGGCACGACGGTCACCTCGCAGTGGTCCGCGGAGTGGGTTACCCGAAGCCCGACCACTCGCACTTCCGGTCGATGGACATCTGGCAGACCGCGTCGCCCGCCGAACCGGTCTCGACAGGGTGGATCGGGCGGTGGCTCGACGCCACCGGCACCGATCCCGTCCGCGCGGTGAACATCGGTCCCACTCTGCCCACCCTCGCGCTGGGGGCGAAGACGACCGCCGCCGCGTTATCGCTGGCCGGAATACCGAAATCGGCCCTCACCGACACGGCCATCAGGCTCAGTACTCCGGACCCCACCGACCCGCCGGTGATGGCGATCGTGCGTGCGTCCTACCGTGCGGCGCGGACCGCCGACACGACGTTCGGCGCGGTCGATCCGGCCGAGACGGCCGGGTCGAAGGCCCACGGGTCCGACCACACGAGCAACGGGACCGTGGCGACGAATCAGCTCGCTTCCCAGCTCGACCTGGTGTCCCGCTGCATCAAGGCCGGCGTGCCCACCCGCGTGTACTCGGCCTCGCTCGGCGGTTTCGACACGCACGCCGACGAGCGGGAGACGCAGCAACGTCTGCTCACCGAGGTCGACGCAGCGCTGTCCGGATTCGTCACGAGCCTCGCCGGCGACCCGCACGGCCGCGGCACGGTGGTTCTGGTCTATTCGGAGTTCGGCCGGCGGGTCAAGGCGAACGCGTCGCAGGGCACCGACCACGGCACCGCGGGGCCGGTGTTCGCGCTCGGGCAGCCCGTGCGCGGCGGGTTCTACGGCGACCAGCCGAGCTTGACGGACCTCGACGACGGCGACCTCAAGGCGACCACCGATTTCCGCGACATCTACCACGAGTTGCTGAGCAAGGCGGTCGGTTCCGACCCGACGCCCGCCGTCGGGCGGGGCCGGAAAGACCTCGGCATCCTGATCTGAGCCGACTTGAGGAACGGCCCGAGTGAGTGCCCCCGGCTCCGCCGAGAAAATAAATAGGGAGAACTCCCTATTGCGACGAGGCGGGGCGGGGCGTAATCCTAAATGTGCTGCGTGTCGATGATTCGAGGAGACGACGGCCGGATAACTCGCAGTTGGTCCAGTTTGATGGTCCAGTTTTAGTCGTCTTGTGCCCGTTTTGACCCGCGGCGAGGCGAGTCAGTAAATCAGCCATTCGTTATTTGAATCATCCTGACAGAAAGTGAATCAGAACACATGAGACGCAAACTAACGGCCTTCATCGGGGGTATCGGATTCGCCCCCGGCATGAAGAAGACAATCGCTCTGGCGGTCGCGGCGCTGACCCTGTCGGTATTGGTGTTCGTGTTCGGTGATGCCGCGGCCGGCGCCGCTGCCCTACATCCCTTGTGGGGCCCCCCCGGAGGTGGCTGGGGCGGCGGCGGAGGCGGCGGAGGCGGCTGGGGCGGCGGAGGCTATTGCTGGAACCACTGGCACCCGGGCTGGTGGGGCTGGCACCAGGGCTGGTGGGGCTGGGGATACTGGCACCCCGGCTACTGGGGCTGGCACCCCGGATGGTGGGGCTGCTGACCACTGTCGATCAACGACAAACCCTGTCGACAATTCCCTCCCGGTGTCACCGGGAGGGAATTGTTATGCGCCGGACGCGGTCTCGCAGGTGGGGCACGTCATATCGACCTTCGCACCACGGTGCCTCTGCGGCTGCGATCTGCGACGAAGAGGGCAATGGTGGCGACGAGCACCCCGCCCCCGAATAGAGCCGACTTCAACCACTGGGATTTCGAATAGAGTTTGCCGTTACTCACCCGAACCTCGAGCGTCGACCCGATGGCAGCTTTTTGCGGAAGCGCGCCGGATTCGGCGACTCCGCCGATGCTCCACGTCCCTACGCAAGTACTGTGCGTTGCGCAGTCGGTGACCGTAGCGGTAGTCGGTATTCCTGTGTGATATTCGTAAAGGCTTCGCGCGCTGAAGAATAACAAGAACATCGCCAACCCGACGCCCAGGGGGGTGAAGGCCCATAAGTGGGTGGACCGGCGATCGCGCCCCGTTTTCGCTGCCGCGGTCACGTCCTGCTGTGAGGTGATCCACTCGCGGTCACCCCACCCCGGCTGGGCGTCAGCGCTGTCGTGCAGGTACGGGGCCAAGCCGACATTCTTGACCAGCGCACGCCAATCCGCGTTCCAGGCGACATAAGCCGGGGGTCTCACCCAGGGCACGGTGCCGCGCCACCAAAACCGCAGATCATCGCTCCCAACCCCAGCCGTATCGCACGACTCGAGACATCCGATGCTCAGTGGGCGGCTACCAGGAACGCTGACGATAACGACGGGCATAGTGGTGCGCGTATCGTCTCTGTCGCTCGAGATATCCTTCTCGAACATTGCCGGTGTCGCGGTCACCTGTGCAGCCGCAGCCGACGCTATCACCATGTCCGTCTTGGGGTCGATGATCGACACCCGGCTCGCGCCGAACCCGACGGCCGCAGTACCTGTTACCGGCTGGGACCGCAGCCCCGATGCGTACCGGTACTTTATGGGGTACGGATCGAGCAGACAACGGATCGTCGGCTCGGAGACGGGTTTATCGGGGTGGTCGTGGTGGTCCATCGACAGATCGTCCCTCCGGGAAGTTGGTGGCGCAGCGAGTCGCGGCCTCTGACGGCCTCACCCCCAATGGGTGTGAAACCCCCACACTATCGCCGCGAGAATCACCATCACACCGCTCCCCACAAAGAAGAATACCCGTCTTCCGCGTCGCGACGAGAATATTCCCAGCGCGAGACTGATCACCGCGAGAATCACGAGACCGGTCACCCCGAGAATCGCGAGAGCCGCCCAGCCGAAGCTGCTCGACCGCCCGAAATCGTTCGCGCCACTGTAGCCGAAGCTGTGGTGCATATGGCCGTGGTGGTGGCGCCGTACGAACAAGTCCGCCGCTGACGTGGCGATGCCGGTCGGAAAGATGCCGGTCGGAAGTAGGTGAGGAATCGAGTCGAGTCGCGTCACTGAATAGGCCTTCTCGAGTGGTGTGCGATGTAGCTGGGAATGGCGGATGTCCGCCACGCCCACAGAACACGAGTTATCAGATATCGAGGCGCGACTCAGCGTACTAGGGAAACAGTGAACACGGGATGGCGCCGCCGCAGTGAAACGCGCCTCCGTACCAACCCGGACCCTGTGTGACGGGCGCGATCGGTCGTGCGTGCGGCCGGTGGCGAACCGGCCGGTGAATCGGCCGGCGAATCGGTAGGCGACGCTCCTGTCGGTCGACGTCGACGGCGACGTCGGCGTGGAGGGCGCCGCTCGGCACGCGCAGACCGACTACGGGGTCGGCCTGAGCAATACCGGCCAGTCCCACACCACCGGAGACTGCGCCGACACCACCTGAGAGCAGCGCGACCGTTGCCAAACCGAGGATCAGTCGCCTTACAACCGCTGGATTGTTCGCCGACGCAGGGGTCCGTGGCTGGTACGTGGATGCGACAAATGCGATGTCGTTCATTCTGCTACCTTTCTTGCTGTTTGTCGTGGGGTCAGTGCACGCCCTGGACGCTCCTACCGATCTCGAGATCGAGCCGAAGGGGTCGTTTCGATGGCGTTGCCCGATGTCTCGCTGCATCCGCTGGCGGGTTACTTCCTCCTGAAAGTTCGGTCGGGTGATTGGTGGGTAGTGTGCGCCGGCGACCGGCCCCGATTCGTGGGGAGATTTCCCCATTTCTGTGCGGTAATGGACATACGGCGCAGGCATCCGGCACGGATTGGGGGCGGTGAGCGTGGAGAGCTTGCTCGAACGGGAGGCTGTGCTGACCCAACTGGGTGTGCTGGCGCGTGGGGTCGGCCGGGGTGCTGGGCGGTTGGCCTTGGTGCGAGGCGAAGCCGGGGTCGGCAAGAGCGCGGTGCTCGCCGCGTTCGCCGGTCGGCTGGATTCCTCGATCGGGATGGTGCAGAGCTGGTGTGACCCGCTTGTGGCGCCCCGCCCGTTGGGCCCGCTGATCGATGCGCTCGCCGACCTGGGAGACCCGGCTGCGCTCGGGCTCGGTTCGCCGACCTGGGCCGGCGACACTGTGGTGCTGTATCGGCGGCTGCTGGCAGCGTTGCGTGATGGATGCCGGCGGGTCTGGCTTATCGAGGACGCGCACTGGGCCGATAGCGTCACCCTGGATCTGCTGCGGTTCGTGGCGCGGCGGATCGATTCGCTGCCGCTGCTACTCGTGGTGTCCTATCGCGACGACGAACTGGGCGCTGCGCATCCGTTGGCCGTCGCACTCGGGGATCTGGCGAGTTCGGCGGCAGTGAGCCGCATTCGGGTGGCGCCGCTGAGTCGGCGGGCAGTGGCGGTCTTGGCCGCCGGAAGCGGAATCAACGCCGACCGGTTGCATAACGTGACCGGAGGCAATCCCTTCTTCGTCACCGAGATCCTGGCCGCCGGCTCCGATGCGTTGGTCCGGGGCGCGCTGCCACACAGCGTGGCCGAGGCGGTGGCCGGTCGGCTGGCGCGGCTGTCGGACTCGGGACGGGAGACGGCGTATGCAGTGGCGGTGTGCGGTCCGCGTGCCGACGTCGATCTGGTGCGCCGGATATGCCCAGTCGCCGGTGCGGGGCTGAGCGAATGCGTGACCAAAGGGGTGCTGTCCGCCGACGGTAATGTGGTCGGGTTCCGCCATGAACTGGCGCGTCAGGCGACGCTGGCACAGATCCCCGACTTCGACCGCATCGCGTTACACAAGCAAGCGTTAGCCGTCCTCGTGGAACCACCCGTCGATGCCGACAACGCCGCGGCGTTGGCGTTCCACGCAGACCGGGCCGGCGATACCGACGCGGTGATCCGCTACGGCATAGCCGCGGCAGAGCGGGCCTCGTCACTGGCCGCGCACCGGGAGGCCGCAGGCCTGTACCGGCTCGCCCTGGGTCACGCCGATCTCGTTCCCGATGAACGCAAGGTCGTCTGGCATGAGCGACACGCCTTCGCCAGCTATCTGTGCGGTCAGATCGACGCAGCGGTCACATCGTGGCGGGAGGCGATTGCGCTGCGCCATGAGCTGGGCGACTGGCTCGAAGAAGGCGAGGACTGGTCCTGGTTGTCGCTGATGTTGCTTGCGTTGGAAGGCACCAGCCCGGCCGCCGAGGCAGGGCTGGCCTCCCTGCGACTGCTGGAAGCACTGGGCCCTTCTCCGCAGCTGGCCTGGTCGCTGGTGAACCTGGCCCGGATCAGCGCCTTGAGCTATGACCCCAGCCTGACCGAGTACGTGGACCGCGCGGTCGTCTTGGGCACTCGACTGGGTGACGATGCCGTAGTGCTGCAAGCCCGCAGCTACGCACGGCTGGCCACTGTGTTTCGCACCGACACCGGATGGGACGAGGTAGAGGCGGACTGGCGAGAGGCGATGGACAACCCGGCGGCGCCGGAACACGCCGCATTCATCGGGATGATCATCTGTTGGTCCGCGGCCACCCATCACGATCTCCGCCGCGCGGAGCGCTGCATCGCCCGGACCAGCGCATGGTGTGCCGAGCACGACCTGGGCAACTTCCAGACCGGGGTCACCAGCGCTCGAGCCCTGGCAGAGTTGCACCGCGGCGACTGGGCCCAGGCCGCCGCCTGCGCCGACGACGTTCTCACCCGCCCCGAACTGAGTCCGCAGCACCGGATCCTGCCTCTGTTGACCGTCGCCCTGATCCGGGCCCGCCGCGGCGAGCAGCCCGTCGCTCCACTGCTCGACGAGGCGGCCGCCGGCTGCCAACCCGACGACGTCTTCCTCATGAGTCTGGTGCGGGCCGCGCGTGCCGAAGTCGCTTGGCTGGCCGGTGACGACCACGCCGCCCGGACCGAGGCGGTGGCCGGGCTGGCCGCGACGCCCACCACCAGGGTCAATCCGTGGCTGGTCGGGCACCTACGGCGCTGGGCTCGGCTGCCGGGAGGGCCATCCGAGCCCGCCAGTGACGATCCGGTCACCCCCTACGAGCTGGAGACCAGCGGGCAGTGGGCAGCCGCAGCGGAGGCGTGGGCCGATCGCGGCTGCCCGTACGACGCGGCTATCGCCCAGCTCAGCGGAGACGTGACCGCGGTGCAGTCGGCGCTGGCCGCCTTCCGGAGCCTCGGCGCTCGCGCTGCGTCGCGACGCGCCCAGCAACGTTTGACCGCGCTCCGCGACCCGACCCAGTACGGCCGCCGCGCCGACACACTCGCCGACCCACACGGATTGACCCGTCGTCAGCGCGAAGTCCTACAGCTGCTGATCGACGGGCGCAGCGACGCCGACATAGCCACCGCCCTGCACATCAGCCCCAAAACCGTCGGCCACCACGTCAGCGCCATCCTGGCCAAGTTCAGCGTCGACAACCGCGCCCACGCCGTCGCCCTCGGGTTGCAACGCCAGGCGGCCACCTAGCGTTGATGGCGCCACGAGTTGCTCGCGCTACCGAAGCTGCTCGCTCCGCCGCCGTGGCCGAAGCTGTGTCTGATGTGGCTATGGCTGTGCCGTGGCGGGAAACGAACAAATCAGCCGTAGAGACGCCGCCGCCGGTGCGAAACAGATGAGAAATCATGGCTAGGGGAACAGCGAACACGGGATGGCGCCGCCGCAGTGAAAATAACCTCCGTACCAGCCGGGGGCCTGTGTCGCGGGGTGCGCATGTGGTCGGCGGCGAACCGGCCGGTGTTGCGGTAGGCGATGTATGTGCCGTTCGATGACGACGTTCGCCGGGGCGGGGCTGCTCACCACGTAATGCCCGGGTGCGGGGTCGGCATGGGCGATACCGGCCAGCCCCGCGCCTGTAGCGGCTGCACCTACACCACCCGAGAGTAAGACAGCCGTTGCCAATCCGGTGACGAGTCGCTTCACCAACGCTGGACTCGTCGCCGAGGCGGGGCTTCGGTGAGGGTGTGTGGCTGACAGACGTGCGATGTTGTTCATGTTGCTGCCTCTCGCGGTGTTGGTGGTAGGGCAAGTAGACACCCTCGACGCCGCTACCGATCTCGAGTTCGGACTGCACTCCCTACGGTCGATCTGATCCGCCCACGGAGCGCTGGGCGAACTCCAGCGCAACGTCGGCGACCTCCCGCCAACCGGAGTCGATCACGAGCGAATGGCCGCGCCCCGGCACCTCGTGGAACTCGGTGATCCCGGGGTTGCGGCGCTGCTTCTCAAAAGTCGCGAGCGCGATCGCGTGGGGAACCGTGTTGTCTTTCTCGCCCGAGATCACCAGCAGCGGTCCGCGGTCCGGATTGCGGGTGTCGGCCGCGGTCTGACCGCCGGGCCGGAAGTTGGCGAATGCCGCCTGGAACAGCGGGATTCCGGAGCCGGGCACGGGGAACTGCTCGTACAGCCGGTCGGCCTCGTCGGCGTCGACCGCATTGGCGAACGCGAACCGGAACTGAGCCGGAGACAGCATCACCTGGCGGCGGTAGTTGAGCGGATTTCCGAGAACCGGGAAGGCAGCTCGCAGCGACGAGATCGGGAGCTGGAAGACACCCTTGATAGGGCCTGGATCGATCGCCACCGCCGCCGAGGCCAGGCCCATCCCGGCGATCTTCTGTGTGATCAGACCACCGAACGAGTGACCGATCACCACTGGTCTGCGGTGCAGACCGCGCACCACGTCGGCGACGTGATCGGTGATCTGCCCGACGCTCTTGCCCGCGAACGCCTCGGGGTGCGCCCGCCCGGCGGCGACGTCGGTGGGGTCGTCCGGCCATTCGGCGGCGACGACTGCGTACCCCGCCGATTCGAAGTGTGTTCGCCACGGCGCCCAGCTCGACGCGAGCAGCCACAGTCCGTGTACCAACACGACGGGGCGCCGTCCGGATGCGTTCGCAGCATCCACCTCGGCGTGTTCACGAGCGGTGAGAGTCGTCATGGGTCTCCTAACAGAAAGAACGATCGTTACGCAGGATGGTAGGGCGTGTGCGCCGCGTCGGCAAGGTCACCCGGCTTTGCTACCGTCGCCGAATGGTGGCGAACGCCCTCCCCCCGCGCGAACGTCTGCTCGCGACGGCGCGTGAGCTGTTCTACGCAGCGGGGATCCACGCGGTGGGGGTGGACCGCATCCTCGCCGAAGCCGCAGTCACCCGGGCCACCATGTACCGGCACTTCGCCGGCAAGGAGGGCTTGGTGGTGGCGTACCTCGAACTCGAGGACGCGGACCTGCAAGCCATGTTCGCCGCCGCGCGTGCCGCTACCGAAGATCCGAAGGCGTTGTTGGACATGGTGATCGGGGCGATCGGCTTGGATATCGAGCATCATCACACGCGCGGCTGTCCTTTCATCAATGCCGCGGCCGAGTATCCGGACGAGTCGAGCGCGGTGCGGCAGGTGGTCGCGCGCCATCGGCACTGGTTCCGTGCGACGCTGCGCGACGTACTGGTGGCGGCCGACGTCCCCGACCCCGAGTCCAAGGCCGCGTCGATGGTGCTGCTCCGCGACGCCGCCCTGGTCGGTGGGTACCTGGACGGCGTGTCAGCGACGCAGGCCGCATTCGCCGAGACGGTCGGGAAGGTGCTGCGGTAGCACGGTTCACCGGTGAATCTGCGGCTTGTCGGCGTCCGGCCCCGGATCGTCGGGATGCGCCGGGGTGTGCACCAACGCGGCGCCGCCCGCCGCGATCAGGCACGCGCCCGCGCCTACGAGGAGCGCTATACGGGGCCCTCCGGAACCGCAGATCCACCCCGTCAACACGCTTCCGATCGGTGTCGTCCCCATGTACACGAACACCCACAGCGCCATGATCCGGCCGCGGTACTGCGGGTCGGCGTGCAACTGCAACGCGGTGGAAGCCAGTGTCACGAAGCAGAACGCTGCGACGCCCGTCACGGCCAGGCACACGCACGCCAGCACGAGGTCGGGTGACGCAGCGGTCGCGATCAGGCCGATCCCGAACGCGAGGCCGGTGGCCACCAGATAGACGCGCCGCGGGTGCGGTACCAGGCCGACGGCCAGCGAGCCGAGCACCGAACCGACGCTGAGCACCGTCGACAGCAGGCTGTACGTACCGCCGGTGCCGTGGAACGTGCGGCTCGCGAGCACCGGCAGGATCACCGGGAAGTTGAAGGCGAGAAGCCCGACCAGCGCCATCATCGCCAGCGGCAGCCACAGCTGCTGGCGGCTCGTGGCATACCGCAGGC
>CAJCHX010000443.1 GCA_903970215.1 Acidobacteriaceae bacterium | reverse complement strand
GCCCCTGGCTCGACGGCGAGCTGACCGGCGCGGACCATCGCACCGTCGAGGCGCTGTCCGTGCTCACCGTGCAGACCGCCGCCCACGACGAGCCCGACTTCCCCGACCAGGACCCCGACTCCACCGAGCCTGATCCGGTGGCTTCCCTGGCCGCCCCGATCCCCGGCCCCGACCTCACCGCGGATCAGCTCGAGATCGATCACCCAGGCGGCCTGCTGCTGGTCCCCGTCGCTCGCCCCGCCGACGCGTTGGCGACGCTCGGCTGGATCGGAGCCACCAACTCGGACCTCGCGGGAGCCGAGCTGACCGCTGTCCTGCGGTCCTGGGAAGACAGGTTCGGAGCGGTGCTCATCGGCCTCGGCTTCGACACGCTCACCGTGCAACTCGCCCGGCTGCCGCAGGGCGCCGACGAGATCCAGGCGATACTGCGCGAGCACTACGCGTTCTGCGCCGACAACATCGACCAGGGTCTGCCGGCAGACCAGTACGCCGAGGGCCTCAGCGAGTGGACCCACTGGGATTTCTACTGGGACTGAGCCGGTGGGAGATGAATCTCAACCAATCACCAGCTATTTCTCAATCAAATCTCAAGGTAGCGCCATGGGCGTAAACTTGAGCTCATGACCTGTATCCGCACCACACATATCGGGCCCGGCGGAGGCGACGGTCGGCATCACGGAACCGTCGTCCTGTCGGCCGGACACCGTGAACTCTGGATAAGAGACAGCGACCCGATCAACCCCAGAACACCCTGGAACGTGCACGACGCCGCCGACCTCGAGAGCCAGTCACCCAAGCAGAACATCCTCTTCACCGGCACCCGCGACCAGTGCCTCGACTACGCGACCCGAGAACTGAGCTGACACTGCTGCGGACGCGCCGGACGATCAGAGGCGACCGCTGCGCGTAGCGTGGAGAGCAGAGGGTCGATCTCCATCGAATCAGCGATGCTCCTGCCCCCACATATCGGTGACCGATAGTCATGTCGCCGGATTGGAGCGTCGCACATGACGCACCCCACTCATTTCACCAGCCCCAAAGCGCGCCTTCGACTTTCGCCAGAGAATCCGGTCCTCGGACGCCTGGACGGCGCTTGGTGGCCGCGCAGCGACGATCTCGAGACCGAGCTGGCCACCATCTTGCCGATCGCCGACGAGCGTCTGCACGGCGTGGAGCGCGTCTGTTATCGGCTCCCGGACTGGACCGAGGCGCACCGGACGGCGTGGTTCGGTCGACACCGAGTCCATCTGGATGGATACAACTTTCAGGCCGCCGCGACGGTTCGGCTGGTCGGACCGGAAGCCACCCTGGTGCTCGCCGTCGTTCCCGCCCACACAGACCCCGACGTGGCGGAATGGGAGATGGACGCCGCCCTGGACCGAAACGAAAGACGATCGGCTGACGAGTTGTCCCACGCAGCAGGACCGGCCGGCCGGGCACGAGTCGCCGAGCGAGCCGCAGCTTCCCAGTGGGAGACCGACGGTGGCTGGGAGCCGGTGGCCTCGGCCGGATGACCGCCGTCGTCGTGGAGGCTCGGCGCCTCAGTCGTCTCGCAGCAACCGGTCCCAGACACGAGCTGCGATGTCCCGGTTCGCCTCGGGGTCCGGCGCAGCCTGCGCAGGACGAGGGCGGACAGCAGCCGCCACCTCGGTGAGGTACGCCTGCGGGCGGTCGAGGAACCGACGCCAGTGTCCGACGAGCTCGAGTTCGGCCCAGGGGACATCGACCGGTCCCTCGTCGGTGAGTTCTACGATCTGTGCGCCGGGCAGCGCGGCCAGGATCGGCGAGTGCGTTGCGCAGATCACCTGCGACCCGGCGTTCGCGAGGGCGGCCAGCCGGCCGACCAGGCCCAGACACGACGTGAACGACAGAGCCGATTCGGGCTCGTCGAGGATGTACACGCCGGGCGCAGCCAGCATTGCATCGATGATGCTGAAGAACCCTTCGCCGTGGCTCTGGGTCTCGACGTCGCCGCCCCAGTAGCCGCGCGTGTGTTTGAAGCGGTCGTTCATCTCCAGGACCGTCTCCGCTCGCAGGAAGAACCCGTGCCGAGCTGTGCGTGGCGCGCGGCGCAGCCGGCGGCCCTCGAAGGTGAGGTCGAGTGTCAGGGCCTCGCCGAGCGGCGTCTTCGGGGTGTCGCGATTGCCGCCTGCAATCGCGGCGCGCCCGCCCCGACCGTCCAGGCCGAACTGCTCGGCGATCGCCTCGACCAGGGTCGACTTGCCCGAGCCGTTCTCACCGACGAGGAACGTGACGGGAGCACTGAACTCGATCCCGTCCCCGTCGACCACCGGTCCGAGCGCGGGCACCTCGCAGACCCACGCGGGCAGGGAATCCCGGGCGTCGGGGGTCACACGGGCGCGGTCGATGAACACGATGACGCCTACGCCGGAGCCAGCGCCAGGTCGCGAGCCGGCCGCACAGCGAGCAACACGCCCAAACCGAGGCTCAGCACCACGAGGATCCCGACGATGCCCGCGCGGTCTGCATGCAGCAGCAGCACGAACGCACCGAACAGGGTGGGAGCGAGGAACGACGCTGCTCTCCCCGTGGTCTGGTACAGCCCGAACATCTGCCCCTCGTGTCCCGGCGGGGTGAGCCGGGTGAGGTAGCTGCGCGCGGAGGCCTGCGCCGGGCCGACGAACACCGTCAGCATCAGACCGAACACCCAGAACATGCCCTGCCCCGATACCACCAGCAGCGCGATTCCAGCGACCAGCATCCCGACCAGCGACACCACGATGACGGGCTTGGACCCGTACCGGTCGTCGAACCGGCCGGCGATCAGCGCACCCGCCGCGGCGAACACGTTGGCGGCCACACCGAAGACCAGCACCGTCGATGCCGACAGCCCGTACACGGAGTGCGCCAGCACGGCCCCGAATGTGAACGTGGCGGCGAGACCGTCTCGAAACAGCGCGCTCGACACCAGGAACACGACCACATTGCGGTCCACTCGCCACAGCTGCGCGATCGATGCGAACAATGCCCGGTACGAGCCGACGATGCCCAGTCGGGGCACTCCGGTGCCGCGCGGTTCCTTCGGCAGCACGAGCAGCACCGGCAACGCGGACAACCCGAACCAGGCCGCAGCCAGCACGGCGATGAGGCGGATGTTCCACCCGTCGGCTGCGGGAACGCCGAGCAGGCCCCGGAAGTCGCCGTTGCCGGTGATGAATCCGTAGTCGCACACCAGCAGCAGCACGAT
>CAJCHX010000442.1 GCA_903970215.1 Acidobacteriaceae bacterium | reverse complement strand
CTCGGGGTGCACCGCGAGGAGGCCCGACGGCGGGCGGAGGCCGCGGCCCTGGCCACCCCCGCCACCATCGAGTTGAAGGGGTTGCTGCGATGACCGGGCCCGTCGTCCCGGATGGTCCGGACACCTCGGGCGCGGTGCCCGACGACGATGCGCCCGCCATTCGCGACACCGAGGCCCCGCCCGACGTGGTGCATGTGCGCCACGGCATGTTCGGCGACTCCGGCACCGGCGACACGTCGGGCTACGGCCGGATCCGTCGGCCGGTCGTCATGCCTGGCCCTGGATCTGAGCCGCTCCCTGCGGGTTTCGCCGATGTCGTAGCGGCGCTGTCCACCGAACGCGGCATCGCGCCGGCGGCCGTCGAGGCGGTGGTCGTGTACCGCGGCGAGGTGACGTTGCGGGTCCGCCGGGAGCACTCGGTGGCCGTGGCGCGCCACCTGCGCGACGAGCCCGACCTCCGATTCGAGCTGTGCCTCGGCACGAGCGGCGTGCACTACCCCGACGACGCCGGCGCAGAGCTGCGGGCGGTCACCCACCTGCTCTCGATCACGCACAATCGTCGACTTCGGCTCGAGATCTCGTGTCCCGACTCGGATCCCCATGTGCCGTCGCTCTACCGGGTGTATCCCACGGTCGACTGGCACGAACGCGAGACGTTCGACTTCTTCGGCATCGTCTTCGACGGTCACCCCTCGTTGACCCGGATCGAGATGCCCGACGACTGGGAGGGCCACCCCCAGCGCAAGGACTATCCGCTCGGCGGCATCGGGGTCGAATTCCAGGGTGCGGAGGTCACGCCCCCCGACGATCGAAGGGCGTACTCATGACGGGCCCGACGTACACCGCGGTGGGCGAAGACTGGAAGGACATCGCCGACGAGGCCGCGGGCCACGAACGGATCGTGGTCAACATGGGCCCGCAACACCCGTCCACACACGGCGTCATGCGGTTGATCCTGGAGTTGGACGGCGAGTCGGTGACCGAGGCCCGCTGCGGAATCGGCTTCCTGCACACCGGGATCGAGAAGAATCTGGAATTCCGGACGTGGACCCAGGGCACCACCTTCGTCACCCGGATGGACTACCTGGCGCCGCTGTTCAACGAGACGGCGTACTGCCTCGCGGTGGAGAAGCTGCTGGGGATCACCGAGCAGATCCCCGAGCGCGCCAGCGTGATCCGGGTGTTGCTGATGGAGCTCAACCGCGTGTCGAGCCACCTCGTATGCCTCGCGACCGGCGGCATGGAGCTCGGGGCCGTGTCGCCCATGCTGTTCGGATTCGAGGCCCGCGAGATGATCCTCGACGTGTTCGAGACCGTGACCGGACTGCGGATGAACCATGCGTACATCCGGCCGGGCGGCGTCGCCACGGACCTGCCCGACGATGCGGTGCCGAAGATCAGGGCGCTCCTGAAGAACCTGCCGCCGCGGCTGCGCCAGATGTCGGATCTGTTGACCGACAACCCGATCTGGCTAGCCCGCACCTCCGGCATCGGTTACCTGGACCTCACCGGAGCGATGGCGCTCGGGGTCACCGGGCCCGTGCTCCGGTCCACGGGCCTGCCGCACGATCTGCGGAAGTCCGAACCCTATTGCGGATACCAGGACTACGAGTTCGACGTGCAGACCGAGACCGGCTGCGACTGCTACTCGAGATACCTGATCCGGGTGCACGAGATGGACCAGTCGCTGCGCATCGTGGAGCAGTGCCTGGATCGCCTGCGCCCGGGGCCGGTGGTGGTGGAGAACGGAAAGCTCGGCTGGCCGGCCGATCTGGTGGTGGGGCCGGACGGGTTGGGCAACTCGCGAGCCCACATCGCCGAGATCATGGGTACGTCGATGGAATCACTGATCCACCACTTCAAGCTGGTCACCGAGGGATTCCCGGTGCCGCCGGGGCAGGCGACCGCATCCATCGAATCGCCACGCGGCGAGCTGGCGGTGCACGCCGTCAGCGACGGTGGCACCCGGCCGTACCGGGTGCACTTCCGCGACCCCAGTTTCACGAATCTGCAAGCCGTGGCAGCGATGTGCGAGGGCGGCATGGTGTCGGACGTGATCGCGGCGGTCGCCAGCATCGACCCGGTGATGGGGGGTGTGGACAGATGAGCGCGGCGATACCCCCACGAGGCGGGGGCGTTCGGCCGGAGCGCTTGGGCGGTTCACCACAGCGCGAGCCCGTCCCACTACAGCTGGGCGCGCGCCTCGACGAATCGGTACAGCTGTACCGGCCCGGTGCGCCGACCGCCTACGCCGAGGATGTCGAGCGCCGACTCACCGCAGACGCTGCGACGTTGATCGCGCGCTACCCCCAGGCCCGGTCGGCGTTGCTACCGCTCCTGCATCTGGTGCAGGCCGAGGACGGCTACATCACTCCCGCCGGGATCGAGTTCTGTGCCGGTGCACTGGATCTCACGGCGGCCGAGGTGACCGCCGTGGCCACCTTCTACACGACGTACCGGCGCAGTCCCACGGGCGACTATCTGGTCGGTGTGTGCACCAACACCCTGTGCGCGGTACTGGGCGGCGATGCGATCCTCGACGCGCTGTGCGACCACCTCGGCGTCGCCCCCGGCGGCACCACACCCGACGGAAAAGTCACCGTCGACCGGGTCGAATGCAATGCCGCCTGCGACTACGCGCCCGTCGTGATGGTCAACTGGGAGTTCTTCGACCAGCAGACTCCGGCCGGTGCGCGCGACATCGTCGACGCCTTGTCCGAGGGGCGGCCACCGGCGCCGACCCGCGGCGCCCCGCTGTGCAGCTTCCGCCAGACCGCCCGCCTGCTGGCCGGTTTCACCGACGATCGCGCGGGCGCCGTGTCGGCGTCCGGCGTGGGCGGCGAACCGACACTCGCGGGCCTGCGGATGTATGCCGAGCAACAAGTCGGACCCGACGCCGACGGGGAGGCACGAGAATGACCGAGCAGCCGATGCCGAGCGGCGGCCGAATCGCGCTGACCCCCATCCTCTCCGAACACTGGGGCGATCCCGAGCCGTGGACTCTCGACTCGTATCGGGCCACCGGCGGCTACAGCGGGTTGCGGGCCGCGCTCTCGATGACGCCCGACGAGGTGATCGATACCGTGAAGGCGGCTGGGCTCCGCGGGCGCGGCGGAGCGGGCTTCCCGACCGGGCTCAAGTGGAGCTTCATCCCCCAGCTGCGTCCCGGTGAGCCCGTCCGGGCCGGCGCCGACAAGCCGCATTACCTGGTGGTGAACGCCGACGAGTCCGAGCCCGGGACGTGCAAGGACATGCCGTTGATGTTCGCGACACCGCACACACTCGTGGAGGGCGCGATCATCGCCGCCTACGCGATCCGCGCGCACCACGCGTTCATCTACGTCCGCGGCGAGGTGGTGCCCATCCAGCGCCGGCTGCGCGCCGCGGTCGCGGAGGCGTACGCGGCCGGCTATCTGGGGGCGCCGCTCCCCGGAACCGGTGACGGAGCGGACTTCGCTCTCGAACTCGTCGTCCATACCGGCGCCGGCGCCTACATCTGCGGCGAGGAGACCGCGCTCCTCGACTCCCTCGAGGGCCGACGGGGGCAGCCGCGCCTGCGGCCTCCCTTCCCCGCCGTCGCTGGGCTGTACGCGTCGCCGACGTGCGTGAACAACGTCGAGTCCATCGCCAGTGTCCCCGCGATCCTGCGCCACGGTGTCGACTGGTTCCGCTCGATGGGCAGCGAGAAGTCCCCCGGTTTCACGCTCTACTCGCTGTCCGGCCACGTCGCCCGACCGGGGCAGTACGAGGCGCCGCTCGGGGTGACCCTGCGGCAGATGCTCGAGTTGGCGGGCGGCGTGCGTGCCGGGCACCAGCTCAAGTTCTGGACACCCGGCGGCTCGTCCACACCGATGTTCACGGCCGAGCACCTCGACGTTCCGCTGGACTACGAAGGCGTCGCCGCAGCGGGTTCGATGCTCGGCACCAAGGCCCTGCAGATCTTCGACGACACGACGTGCGTGGTACGGGCGGTGCTGCGCTGGACCGAGTTCTACGCACACGAGTCGTGCGGCAAGTGCACCCCGTGCCGGGAGGGCACCTACTGGCTGGTGCGGCTGCTGCACCGGCTCGAAGCCGGGGCGGGCGACGAGGCCGACCTGGACACGCTCGCCGAGGTCGCCGACGGAGTGCTGGGCAAGGCGTTCTGTGCGCTCGGCGACGGCGCCGCGAGCCCGATCCTGTCGTCCCTCAAGTACTTCCGCGACGAGTACGTGCGGCATGTGACCGAGGGCGGTTGCCCGTTCGACCCTGCCGCCGCCACTGTGTTCGCGCCGGCCACCGTGGGAGGAGAAGCATGACCGCCCCACCCGCGGCCGGAGCGGGGGCCGGATCGCAGGGGGCCGGATCGCAGGAGGCGCAACCGCTGGTACACGCGACCATCGACGGGGCCGAGATCGCCGTCGCGCCCGGCACTCTGGTGATCCGCGCGGCCGAGCAGCTGGGCATCGCGATCCCCCGGTTCTGCGACCACCCGCTACTCGCCCCGGCCGGCGCGTGCCGGCAATGCCTGGTGGATGTCGAGGGGCAGCGGAAACCGTTGGCGTCGTGCACCACCACCGTCACCGAGGGCATGGTGGTGCACACCCAGTTCACGTCCGACGCCGCGGCGCGCGCGCAGCGGAGCGTGATGGAACTCCTGCTGGTGAACCACCCGCTCGACTGCCCCGTCTGCGACAAGGGCGGCGAGTGCCCGCTACAGAACCAAGCGATGTCGGCCGGACGCACCGTGTCCCGATTCCCGGCGGCCGACAAGCGCACCTTTCCCAAGCCGATCCCGCTCTCGGCGCAGGTGCTGCTCGACCGCGAGCGGTGCGTATTGTGCGCGCGGTGCACGCGATTCTCCCGGGAGATCGCGGGGGATCCCTTCATCGACCTCCTCGACCGCGGCGCACACGAGCAGGTGGGCGTGGCGGGGAATGAGCCGCTCGACTCGTACTTCTCCGGCAACACCGTGCAGATCTGCCCGGTGGGAGCACTGACGTCCACGGCCTACCGGTTCCGGGCGAGACCGTTCGACCTCACCTCCACGCCGTCGACGTGCGAGCACTGCGCCAGCGGCTGCTCGCTGCGCGTCGACCACCGCCGCGGTGTGGTGGTGCGCCGGCTGGCGGGCGAGGACGCCGAGGTCAACGAGGAGTGGAACTGCGACAAGGGCCGGTGGGCGTTCGCCTACGCGACCGCCACCGACCGGATCGACGCCCCGTTGGTGCGCCGCGACGGCGTGCTCACCGAGGCGTCGTGGCCGGAGGCGATCGCCGCGGCGGCCGCCGGACTCTGCGGACGCTCGGCGGGCGTTCTCGCGGGCGGTCGCGGCACCCTCGAGGACGCCTACGCGTACGCCGCCTTCGCCCGGATCGCGGTGCACACCAACGACGTCGACTTCCGGATCCGCGACCACTCGCAGGAGGAGGCCGACTTCCTGGCCGACCATGTCGCGGGCGCAGCGGTCGGTGTGACCTACGCCGATCTCGAGTCGGCTCGCACAGTCCTGCTGGTCGGTCTCGAACCCGAGGAGGAGTCGCCGATCGTCCAGCTGCGCCTGCGCAAGGCCGTGCCCGGACTCCGCGTGTGGTCCATCGCCCCGTTCGCCTCCCGAGGTCTGGACAGGCTCGCGGGCCGATGGGTGTCGTGTACGCCGGGCGCTGAGGCGACGGTGCTGGCCGACGTCGAGCCCGCCCTGGCGGCGGACCTCGCCGCGCCCGGCGCGGTGATCCTGGTCGGCGAACGGCTCGCGGTCTCACCCGGGGCGCTCTCCGCTGCGGCCACACTCGCCAGGTCCACCGGCGCTCGACTCGCCTGGATCCCGCGCCGCGCCGGCGAGCGCGCCGCGGTCGCCGCCGGTGCGCTCGGCGGCCTGCTGCCCGGCGGACGCCGCATCACCGACCCCGAGGCCCGCGCAACACTCGAACGGATCTGGGGTACCCCGATCTCGGCGACGCCCGGTCGGGACACCGGGGCGATCCTCGCGGCCGTCTCGGCTGGAGAACTCGGCGCACTCGTCTGCGGAGCCGTCGACGTGGCCGACCTCCCCGATCCCTCGGCCGCGCGGGCGGCGCTGGACGCAGCGGGCTTCGTCGTGAGCCTCGAGCTGCGCCACTCGGAGGTGACGGACCGCGCCGACGTGGTGTTGCCCGTAGCCGCACCGGCGGAGCGATCGGGGACCTTCCTGGACTGGGAGGGCCGTGAGCGCCGACTCACCGCCGCCACGCCCCGGCCGGGAATCCTGCCCGATGCGCGGGTGCTCGCCGTCCTCGCCCGCGCGCTGGACGCCGACCTCGGATTCGCCGACGTCGACGGTGCCGCGGCCGCCCTGCGGCAGCTGGGCTCCGCGCCCACAGGCGATCCCGATCGCACAGCGCCCACAGGCGATCCCGATCGCACGGCGCCCACCGGCCCTGTCCCGGCGCTCGCCGCGCCGGGGCCCGGGCAGGCTCGCCTCGCGACCTGGCGACAACTACTGGATCTGGGCCGCGGACAGGACGGCGAGCCGGATCTGGCCGCCACAGCCCGCCCGCCCGTGGCACGGCTCTCGGCTGCGACGGCCGCCGAGATCGGTGCTGCCGACGGCGAGCCGGTCCAGGTATCCACGCCGGCCGGTGCGATCACCCTGCCCCTCATGGTGACCGACATGCCCGACCGCGTCGTATGGATACCGCAGAACTCGCCGGGCAGCCGGGTGGGCGAGCACCTGCGTGCCCGAGCCGGAGCCATCGTGACAGTGGCACCGGGGGTGTCGGCGTGAATCGCGCGCCGGCCGTCCCCGCGCTGCGCGTCCCCGCGCTCGGCGGCCATCCGCCGGTGGACCTCTCGGCGTTCGGCCGCGATCCGCTCTGGCTGGTCCTGATCAAGGCCGTCGCGGTGTTCGCCTTCCTCGTGGCCACCGTGCTGGTGGCGATCCTCGCGGAGCGGAAGGTGATGGCGCGCATGCAGGGTCGCCTCGGGCCGAACCGGGTGGGGCCGTTCGGGATGCTCCAATCACTGGCCGACGGGATCAAGCTCGCGCTGAAGGAGGGCATCACGCCGCTGGGGGTCGACCGGCCGGTGTATCTGTTGGCCCCGATCATCGCGACCATCCCGGCGTTCATGGCGTTCGCCGTGATTCCGTTCGGGCCCGTGGTATCGCTGTTCGGCACGCGAACCCCGTTGCAGCTCACCGATTTCCCGGTGGCGGTGTTGTACGTGCTGGCGGTCACCAGCGTGGTCGTGTACGGGATCGTCTTGGCCGGTTGGAGTTCGGGCTCCACGTACCCGCTGCTCGGTGGCCTGCGCTCCACCGCGCAGGTGATCAGCTACGAGGTCGCGATGGGGCTGTCGTTCGCCGCGGTATTCCTGTACGCCCGTACCATGTCGACGTCAGGGATAGTCGCCGCACAGCACGGCACCTGGTACGTCTTCCTCCTGCTGCCGTCGTTCGGCGTCTACGTCGTATCCATGGTGGGCGAGACCAACCGTGCGCCCTTCGACCTGCCCGAGGCCGAGGGCGAGCTGGTCGGCGGGTTCCACACCGAATACAGCTCGCTCAAGTTCGCGATGTTCATGCTGGCCGAGTACGTCAACATGACCACCGTGTCGGCACTCGCGACCACCATGTTCCTGGGCGGTTGGAGCGCCCCGTGGCCGATCGTGGTGTGGCACGGCGCCAACCACGGCTGGTGGCCGGTGCTGTGGTTCGTCGCCAAGGTATGGGTGTTCCTGTTCGGCTTCATCTGGCTGCGTACCACGCTGCCGCGCCTGCGGTACGACCAGTTCATGCGATTCGGCTGGCAGATCCTCATCCCCACCGCGCTGGTCTGGATCGTCGTGGCCGGCGTCGTGGAGACGATGTCCGCGCACGGCGTCGACGTCACCGTGATCGCACCCGCGGTCTCACTCGTGTTCGCGGTGGCGGTCCTCGCGGTTCTGGCGGTCCGGCACCGTCGGCAACAGCCCGTACTCACGATCCCCGACCCCGCACGGTTCTCGGTCCCGTTCGACCCGTTCGCGGGCGGCTTCCCGGTGCCCCCGCTCCCCGGCCAGCACCTGCCCGGCCGGCACCTGCCCGGTACCGGCGGCCGGGCCGAGCGGCCCGCTGTACCCGCCCACTTCGCCGCTTCCGAGGAGGAATCGCATGGCTGATCCGCTCGGTCTCGCCGGATTCGGCGTGACCCTCAAGACGATGTTCACCAGACCCGTCACGGAGCAGTATCCGGAGCAGAAGTCGCCCACTGCGGAGCGATATCACGGACGCCACCAGCTCAATCGGTACGCCGACGGCCTCGAGAAGTGCATCGGCTGCGAGCTGTGCGCATGGGCGTGCCCCGCGGACGCGATCTTCGTCGAGGGCGCGGACAACGGCGATACCCCGGAGGAACGCTTCTCCCCTGGAGAGCGGTACGGACGCGTCTACCAGATCAACTACCTGCG
>CAJCHX010000441.1 GCA_903970215.1 Acidobacteriaceae bacterium | reverse complement strand
TTCCGTAGGGATCTGCCCGCCGCAGGGTCATCCCGGAAACACCGGGACCGCCGACAACACACCGGTCCGGGCCATCGCCGAGGTCAGGATGGTGAAGAATCGAGCCCGGTCCTCCAGATCCTGCCACCGCCAATGGACGGTCTCGTATCCCGCGGCACGGAAATCGGCGTCTCGGCGCTTCTCGCGGCGGATGGTCTCCGGATCGGAGTACTTGCCGGCGCCGTCGAACTCACCGATCTTCCCCGGCCAGCGGAAGTCCGCGAAGTACAGGTTCCCGCTCAGCTCGTAGCGCCTCTGAAGTTCGGGCATGGGCAGCCGCCACTGCATCATCCGAACCCGCGACCACGATTCACCGAACGGATTCGCTGAGGTCGGTCGAGGCGGCGAGTGCGCGACGTGCGCGCGCAATTCCGGCCGTCCCCGCGAGAGACTCCACGCATCCGTTCAGCTCGTCCAGCTCCACCGGTGCCGGATGGTCTCGACGCGGGAATCGCGGCCGTCGGCGAACCGCGTCCAACACGCAAACGCCCTGCTCGAACGAGCCGACCGCAGCCAGGTCGACGGCCGTTCGGGCGCGCGACGTCGTGGGCGCGCCGTCGACGACAACCACGTCCTGGTCCCTGAGCGGTCGCGGGTGCCGGTGCCGATCCCCGGCCCGCCCACCGCCGCGCCCTGAGCGCAGCGTGATGTGGACCCGTCGATACTCCGGGAACAGCATGGGTATCCGGTGAATGGCCGCCGCACTGTGGTGACTGGCGACCCCGACCGCCGACGTCCCCGGCGCTCCGCTCGCCCAACCCACCATGGCTGCGGCGACGACTCTGCGGCGGTAGGCGTCCCAAGGATCTACCTGGCCGTCGAAGGAGTACACGCCGCGGTCCACCCGCGTCAACCGCCCCTTCGCCACCGCGGCTGTGATCTTCGATGGTGTCCACCCCTGCGCGAGCAGCACTTCGCGCGATACAACTCCGGTCATAGTCGGACAGCGTGCCCGACCGTCCGGTCGCCGAGACCGATGTCATCGGGGTTATCCACAGGGCGCGGCGAGCATGCACAGGCCGGGTTGGTGGATGAGGCCGCGCCAGCAAACCTGCACGCCGAGGCAGATCCCTACGCTGCGCCGCTGCCACCACAACGGAGCACCTTCCCCACCGTCCGCCGCAACCCACGATGGGGCAGGTCGCGCCCGATGGTGCGCGAGTCACGGCGTGGGGAGATGCACCGAGTCGACGGTGCGGGCCGCCGGACTAGCAGGCGCCGGAGTAGAAGCAGATTCAGCGGCGCAGCAGGACCCGCACCGCCGCACGGACCCGGCCTACCGTGTTCTCCGGCGCCACCGGCACGCGCCAGTCCTGCCACAACGCGAGCAGCCGGAAACCCGAGGCCAGCAGAGCACCCGCGACCAGGGCGCGGGTGTCGCTCGCGCCCCACCACGAGGCCGCCACCGTGGCCGCCGAACCGGCGAGGGCGGGAATCGCGTAGAGGTCCCGCTCCTGGATGAGCAGCGGAACCTCATTGACCAGGATGTCGCGCAGGATGCCACCGCCCACGGCGGTCGTGATCCCGACCAGGGTCGCGGCGAGCGGACTCGCATCGTGATGCAGCGCGGTCAGCGCCCCCGTCGACGCGAACAGCCCCATGCCCAGCGCGTCGAGGATCACGACGGACAGCCGCAGCATCGCGAACTGCGGATGCAGCACGAACACCACCAGAGCGGCGACGGTGGCCACCGCCAGGTTCTGCCAGTGCTGGAACGACGCGGGCGGGGTGATGCCGAGCAGGAGGTCGCGGGCGACGCCGCCGCCCACCGCGGTGAGCGCGGCCACCGTCCACACCCCGAACACGTCGAGCCGCTTACGGACGCCGATCAACGCGCCCGATGCAGCGAACACCGTGATGCCGACGTAGTTGAGGATGCTCAGCAGCACCGACCCGGCCCCTTCCTGGTAACGCCAGAAGGCGGGGCCGGCATCGGTGCCGGCCCCGCCCCCTGCGGAGAAGAAGTTCTTTTCTTAGCGGCGGTCGAGGTCGACCAGCCCCAGCTTGGCGGCGCGCACCAGACGGCGCGGCACCAGGTGGGTGCGACCGCCGACCGTCACCGTCTGCAGCTCCGGGTTGTTCGCCTTCCACTGCGAGCGGCGGGCGCGGGTGTTGGCCCGCGACATGCGGCGCTTCGGTACA
>CAJCHX010000440.1 GCA_903970215.1 Acidobacteriaceae bacterium | reverse complement strand
GGGCGCGGCCTGTCGCCGCGACAGCGCCGTCGGCGCGCAGTCAGCCGCTCGCTCGCACATTCCGGCCACGTCGAGGTGTTGCCGGGTCCGTTCCTTCCGGCGGGTGTCTTCGACACCTGGGGGCTGGCTGCCGACGACCCGCGCCGCCGCACGACGATGGTGCTCAACCCGCTCGAGGCCGACCGCCCCGCGCTCGCGACGACGCTGCTTCCGGGCCTGCTCGAGGTACTGGCCCGCAACGTCGCGCGCGGCCAGCGCGATCTCGCGCTGTACACCATCGAGCAGGTGGTCCTGCCTACCGACGAGACTCGGGCGATGGCGCCGCTACCCGTCGACCGGCGCCCCACCGACGACGAGATCGCGGCGCTGAACGCCTCGCTCCCGCACCAACCGGAGCACGTGGCCGTCGTGTTCACCGGGCTGCGGACTCCTCCCGGGCCGTGGGGCGCGGGCCGCCCCGCAGACGCTACCGACGCCTTCGAGGCGGCGCGGGAGATCGGCCGGGCGTGCAACGTCACCGTCGAGCTGCGCGCCGCGCAATACGCGCCGTTCCATCCCGGTCGGTGCGCGGAGGTACTGGTCGACGGCGTGGTCGTGGGCCACGCCGGCGAGCTGCATCCTGCCGCCCTCGAACGCGCCGGGCTGCCGCCGCGCACCTGCGCCGCCGAGGTGGACCTCGACGCGATCGAGCTGACCGAGGTGTATCCCGCGCCGGTCGTGTCGCCGTTCCCCGCTGTACTGCAGGACGTCGCGGTAGTGGTCGATCGGTCGGTGCCTGCGGCTGCGGTGCACGACGCGCTCGCGTCCGGGGCCGGTGAGCTGCTCGAGGCCATCTCGCTGTTCGACGTGTTCACCGGCGCTCAGATCGGCGAGGGTCGAAAGTCGATGACGTTCTCATTGCGCTTCCGCGCCCCCGACCGCACCCTGACCGAGGACGAGGCGTCGGCAGCGCGCGACGCCGCGGTCGCGAGTGCGGCCGCGGCGGTCGGGGCGGTGTTGCGGTAGCGCGTGCCGGCGCGGTCAACTCAGGTGGTGCACCGGAGCGAGCTCGTACACGGGCGTCGGTATTCCTTCGTACCGCGCCTTGAGTTGCAGGGCCAGGTACAGCGAGTAGTGCCGCGACTGGTGCAGGTTGCCGCCGTGCATCCACAGGCCCGGAACGTTGGTGGGCTTCCACATGTTGCGCTGCTCGCCCTCCCAGGGACCAGGGTCCTTGGCGGTCTCAGAGCCGAGGCCCCAGCACTTGCCGAGCCGGTCGGCGACGTCCTGGCCCATCAAGTCCGCAGCCCACCCGTTCATCGAGCCGTAGCCGGTCGCGTACACCACGAGGTCGGCGGGTAGCTCGGTGCCGTCGACCAGGACCACGGCGTTCTCGTTGAGGTGGTCGACGTCGCCGTGCGCGAGCTTGATGGAGCCGTCCGCGACCAGCTCGGAGGCGCCGACGTCGATGTAGTACCCCGAGCCGCGGCGCAGGTACTTCATGAACAGGCCCGAGTCGTCGTCGCCGAAGTCGAGGTCGAAACCGGCCTTCTCCAACTTGGCGTAATACTCGGCGTCCACCTCCCGGATCTTGTTGTAGATCGGGATCTGGAACTCGTGCATGATCCGATACGGCAATGACGCGAAGATCATGTCCGCCTTGTCGGTGGTGACACCCGAGGCCACGGCCCGCTCGCTGTACAGGTCGCCGAGGCCGTACTCCATGAGCGAACCCGACCGCACGATATGCGTCGAGCTCCGCTGCACCATCGTGACGTCGGCGTCGTTCTCGAACAGCGCCTTGCAGATGTCGTGCGCGGAGTTGTTCGCCCCGATCACCACGACCTTCTTGCCGCGGTAGGCGTCGGGACCTGGATGCGCGCTGGAGTGGTGCTGTTCGCCTTGGAACACCTCCATACCCTCGAAGTGGGGGATGTTGGCCTTGCCGGACATCCCGGTGGCGAGGACCAACTGCTTCGGGTGCAGGGTCAGCTTCTCGCTGATCGGTTCCCCCGCTTCGCTGACGCCGCCCCTTTCCACTTCGACGGTCCACTCGCCTTTCACCTCGTCGTACGTGGCACGCGTGCAGGTAGTGTCGGTCCAGTACGGGACCTCCATCACCCGGGTGTACATCTCCAGCCAATCGCCGATCTTGTCCTTGGGCGCGAAGACGGGCCAGTTGGCAGGAAAGGGGAGGTACGGCAGGTGGTCGTACCACACCGGGTCGTGCAGGCACAGCGACTTGTAGCGGCCGCGCCACTGGTCGCCCGGGCGGGCGTGCTTGTCGATGACGAGGGCGGGCACCCCAAGCTGCCGCAGTCGCGCGCCCAGCGCGATGCCGCCCTGGCCGCCGCCGATCACCAACACGTACGGCTGCACCGTCCGGCCCAGCTCGGCCTCCTCCTGCTCCCGGCGCTCGGCCCATGTCGGCGCCGGGTTGTGCGCGCCGTGCACCGCGCCCATCGGGCGGGCCGCGTCCTGGTTCTCCTCGTAACCTTTGAGCTCGCGCAGTGTGGTCAGCAGCGTCCAGGCGCGATCGCCGTCGCCGTCGTCCTTGATGCGCACGTGGCCCTTACCTCGGCCGAGGCGGGTCTCGAACTCGATGAACGCGTCGACGACACCTCCGGCCTCGGTGGCCGGCTCGCTCGTGTGGAAGCCCGACGGGGCGGTGTCGTCGAGGCGTGCGGTCAGTAGGTCGGTCACACCGTCGCGCCCCTCGACGGTCTTGAGGTTCCAGGTGAACGCGACCAGGTCGCGCCAGAAGCTCGTGGTGCCGAAGAGGCCCGCGGCGGCTTCGATGTCGCGGGCCTTCAGCGCGGTCTCGAACCGGGCCAGCCACGCGTCGGCGCGCTCCTGCGGTGTGGCCTCGATGGTCTGGTCCGGCTGCAGCGTGGCGGTCATGCGGTGCTCCTCGTGGTCGATGGACGTGGTGACGGACATGGTCTGTGACACACACCACACTCCTCGACGGGGTGCGCGGCAAGGGTTGCGAGGGGTTGCGGCGCGGCCGGACGGCGCCACCGCCGACGTGCGCCCCCGTGATTCCGCCCCGCATGCGCCTGGTGCGGAGGCACAATCGGTGGTGATGAATCGCACCGCCGAGCCCGCTATGGCGTTCGGGGAGGACCCGCGGCAATACGCTCGCCTCCTCGCAGAGGTCTATGACGCGACCATGTCGGGTTCGCGTCCACCGGCCCGCCCGCGCGAGTTGATCGGCGACTCGTGGGACCGGGTCCGGTCCGCAGGCGTGGTTCCGGACACCGAACCCGCGGATGTCCCGTTGCTCTCCGACGAGGTCGATCGGCGGCGACGTGAGTCGGGGCTGGCCGGAGTGATCGACGACCTGCGCGCGGGACTCGAGCCGCTCACGGCCGAAGGCGACAACATCCTCGTGATCGCCGATCGCGACGGACGGGTGTTGTGGCGCAGCGGTTCTCGGCGCGTACTCGGCCAAGCGGACCGACTCGGATTCGTCGAAGGGGCGGGGTGGGCCGAGAACCAGGTCGGCACCAACGCGATCGGTACGGCGCTCGCTTCCCGCACGCCGGTGCAGGTCTTCTCGGCCGAGCACTTCGTCCGCAGCCATCATGCTTGGACCTGTGCGGGTGCCCCGATCCGGGACGCCCGTACCGGACTGATCCTCGGCGCCGTCGACGTGTCCGGTCCGGCTGCGACGGTCCACCCGACCACGGTTGCTCTCGTGGCGGCGGTTGCCCGGCTCGCGGAGTCGCGATTGCGGGAGGCGCACCTCGTGGGCCTGGACCGACTGCGCTGCGTCGCCTCGCCGATGCTCGCGCGCCTCGGCCGTCCCGGTGTCGCCGTGGACACCGACGGGTGGGTCGCCGCCGTCGGCGACCTCGCCCCCCGGTCCCGTGTCACCCTTCCGGATGATGTGACGGCGCCGTCGGTGTGGTTGCCGGAGCTGGGGCGATGCACGGTCGACCCCCTGCCGGGCGGCTGGCTGCTGCAACCCGATCAGGCCGACCGACCAGGCACCCGATTCGTATCTGCACCGGCGCGGGTCACCCTGGATATGCGGCCGGGCCGAGCACCTGAGGTGATCGTCGGCGGTGCCGCGGGCACCTGGCGGTACGCCCCGTCGCCGCGGCACGCTCAGATCCTGGATCTGCTCGCCGCCGACGGTGCCGGTAGGTCCGCCGCGCAGCTGGCTCGAGCTCTGTTCGGTGACCCGTCCCGGGTAGTCACCGTGCGCGCCGAGATCTCGCGATTGCGTCGCAGCCTCGCGGGGCTGATCGCTGCGCAGCCCTATCGGTTCGCCGACGGGGTCGCCGTGGAGGTCCTGCGATGACCGAGCCCGACGCGTCCGACGTCCACCTGGCCGAGCCCCGAGTGTGCGAACCCCGGGTATTCGACGAGGACTTCGCCACGGCGCTGGTACTGGTCGCCCACCCCGACGACGCCGAGTACGGCTTGGCCGCTGCGGTCGCGAAATGGACAGCGCTGGGCAAGCGGGTGGTGTACGGCCTGGCGAGTGCGGGGGAGGCCGGGATCGCGGGAATGACTCCGGGGACTGCGGGGCCGGTGCGCGTGGAGGAGCAACGGCGCGGTGCCGCGGTCGTGGGTGTGGACGAAGTGCAGTTCTGGGGCTTCGCGGACTCGGCCATTTCGGATGGCCCGGAATTGCGGGCGCGGGTCGCGGCGGCGATCGAGGAGTTCCGGCCGGGCGTGGTGCTCACGTTGTACGGCGGCGCCGAATGGCGCCCGGGTGCGCCCAATCAACGGGACCACATCGAGTTCGCCGAAGCGGTGCGGCGCGCGTGCGTCACAGCGGGTGTGCCCGCCTTCGAGACGTCGCCCGACCCGACGCTTGTCGTGGACGTGAGCGGCTATATCGAGCGCGCCGTCGAGTCGCTCGCAGAGCATCGGCGGTACCTGTCGGTGCTCAAGCCGCACACTCCGGTGATCGAACAGGCGCGGCAGCAGGTGCGGTCGGCGACGGGGCCTGCAGGTGGGTTCGCGCACGCGGTGGGGTTGAGCGAGTTGACCGCCTGATTCGTGGTCGCGGTATGCATC
The DNA here is from genome assembly GCA_903970215.1 of Acidobacteriaceae bacterium. Classification (GTDB taxonomy): domain Bacteria; phylum Actinomycetota; class Actinomycetes; order Mycobacteriales; family Mycobacteriaceae; genus Tsukamurella. The sequence goes on along the minus strand of CAJCHX010000440.1, from coordinate 13,706 downwards.
GGCTACTTGCTCCCGTTGATGACCTTCAGCGCGGCGTCGGCTGCTGCATCGACAGCGACCACCAACGGCACGTCGAACTGCGGCTGAAGCCTGAGCGCGGACGCCGACAGCGGGCCGCCACCCATGATGACCGCTTTGGCACCGTCTATCGCGATCGACTGGTGTACGGCCTCTGCGAGTGCCGCGTCGAGCTTGTTCGGTGACTTGACCAATTCGGTGGGGTCTCCGGGCGTGACCCGGACCCCGCGGTACAGACTCAGGTAGCCCAGGGAGGCGGCCATCTGCCGGAAGGACGCGATCAATGCCGGGTCCGGCGTGACCGTGACGATGCCGAACGGCCGGCCTCCGGCAGCGGCTTCGCGGAATGCCTCTTCGCCGATGCCGAACACCGGAATATGGACCGTGGCGCGCAGCTTGTCCAGTCCTGGATCGCTGAAAGCCGAGACGATGATCGCGGCGACGTTCAAGTCCTTGGTGGCCGCTACGCCGCGCTCTACGACGCCCTGCGCGGCGTCGGCCATGTCTTGGGTCGTCGTCAACAGGGCGGGAACACCTTCGTTGGTGACCCCCACAACATTCGCAGCACCGTGGGTTTCCGCTTCGGCGAGGTCGACCATCGAGCTGGTTGCGCCGGCGTCCGAATTCGGATTGATGAGAACGATCGTCTTGGTGGGATGAGTGGTGTTCGAAGGAGTTGGCTTTGCAGTGACATCGGCTTGTCCACAGCTGGTGAGCAGAAGAATGAGGGTGGCCAGTGCGGCCATCGCTGGGCGACCCGCTGAACTTCGCACCCGAGACGATCGATGGGGATGGTCATCCGTGCGAGCTCCGCTACCTGCCGGTGGAACGGGCATTGGAGTCAACCTCTCATCCGTCCTGTCGGGCACAATCGAATGCCGCAATTCGAACAGGGTGGGCCTTGAATGTGTTAGGCGCCCGCACGACGCTGCCCGCGTCGGGCCTGACCTATGCGATGACTGTAATCGCAGACCACGACGCCAGCAGGTCAGGAGGGGGAAATATATCTGGGCCGAGGTCGGCAAATACCGGTCGCGACGTTTTCGATCACGATCCGTTCGAGGTGGCCACTCCCGATCAGGTCGGCCACGCGGCAAATCAATTCGATGCGAATGCGCGGATGGGCCTCGATGCGTATTCGAAGGTATTCCGACAACGTTTCGCCGCGGATGAGCATCGTCGCCGGCGTGCCCGCTCTGCGAGTTCGGTGGCGGTCAGATGTGGAACGCGCGGGTCACGTGGTTGTTGCGGGTGTGATCGCCCATCAGGCTGGGGCGCCCGCAGCCCATCTTGACGAGCAGCTGGCGGTCCTCGACCTTGGGCGCCACATCGTCGAGGATCCGGTTGATGGTGCCGCGCAGGCCCTTGGCCTGGTGGCGCTGGCTGAATTTGAGCGGTTGCGTGGGGTGCATGACTAGTCCTTCGTCGACACGTGGTGTGGCGTTACGGATTCGACTATGCAGCCCGGTACCTGGGGACGGCTTACAACCACCTTGTCGCCGGCTGCGGATCGCGCCGCCAGGACCAGCATCACTTCAACAGCGTGAGGTCGCGATTGCGGACCTCCCGTCCACATGCCTGACAGCACACCACCGGGTGAAGGATCTCACCGCAGGAGTGGCGGAACAGTACCGGCGGTCCGGTCTGTCCGGCGAGGTGCTCGTCGCCCCAGTCCCGCAACATCGTGACCACGGGCGCCAGCGTGCGGCCCAGCGGCGTGAGGTGATACTCGAACCGCTGTGGGCGCTCCTGGTAGGGCCGCCGCTCGATCAGGCCGTACTCCTCCAGCTTCCGTAGCCGAGTGGTCATGATGTCCCGCGGCGCACCGGTGTACCGCACGATCTCCTCGAAGCGATGCGACCCCAGCATCAGTTCACGCACCGCGAGCAGCGTCCACTTCTCCCCGACGATCTCCAGCGTCTTCGCGACGGAGCAGTCGCGCACGTCCTCGGTGATGGCCATGACCTCGATTCTACTCGTAGGTTGGAATGCACAACCCATGCAGTTTGATTATCCAACTGACGCATCTAGTGTTGCGGTCACACACTCCTGAAAGGGGAAGGCCATGACCACTGCAGTCATCGTCGACGCAGTCCGCACGCCTGTCGCCAAAGGCAAGCCCGGTGGCGCTTACTCCGGAATCCACCCGGTGGACCTGCATGCGCACACGCTGCGCGCGCTGGTGCACCGCACCGGCATCGACCCGCACGAGATCGACGACGTCATCAGCGGCGCCGTCGGCCAGGTCGGTGAGCAGTCCGGAAATACCGCACGCTGGGCGGTGCTCGGCGCCGGCTTCCCCGAGACCGTGCCAGCCGTCACCGTCGACCGGCAGTGCGGCTCGAGCCAACAGGCGCTCCACTTCGCCACGCAGGGCGTGATCAGCGGTGCGTACGACGTGGCGATCGCATCCGGGGTGGAGTCGATGAGCCACATCCCTATCGGCTCGCAGTCGTTGGGACGCGACTTCGTCGGAGCGTCGGTGGGTGAGCGCTATCGAACGGGCTTGGTGCCGCAGGGCATCAGCGCTGAGCTGATCGCCCAGCGGTGGGGCCTGTCCCGCGCGCAGCTCGACGAGTTCGCCGCCGAGTCACACCAGCGCGCTGCGACCGCGTGGAAGAACGGGCTGTTCGACTCACAGACGACCTTCGTCAACGAGCTGCACACCGACGAGACGATCCGACCTGACACCACCGTCGAGACGCTGGCCGGCCTCCGCCTGGCATTCAAGAGCGACCGCTGGGTCGAGCGCTACCCGGAGATCGACTGGAAGGTCACCGCGGGGAACAGCTCGCCGGTCAATGACGGCTCGGCGGCCGTACTGGTGACCAGCGAGGAGGCGGCCGCGCGACTCGGGCTGACGCCGAGGGCACGCGTTCACTCGTTCAGTGTGGTCGGCGACGACCCGGTGTACATGCTCACCGGCATCATCCCGGCGACCCGGAAGGTGCTCGCCCGGGCCGGTCTGGGCATCGACGATATCGATGCCTTCGAGGTCAACGAGGCTTTCGCCTCCGTGGTACTCGCCTGGCAGCGTGAGACCGGCGTCGACCCGGCCAAGGTCAACATCAACGGCGGAGCCATTGCGATCGGCCACCCGCTCGGCGCGTCCGGTGCCCGGCTGACCACCACGCTGCTGGGCAACCTCGAGCAGATCGGCGGTCGATACGGGCTGCAGGTGATGTGCGAGGCCGGTGGCCTGGCCAACGCGACCATCATCGAGCGGCTGTGAACGCGCGCACCTACTCCTGGGAGGATCCGGTCGCGCTGGCCGCCGCCTCCCGGACGTTGTCCGGGCTCGACTTCCTCACCGCGATCGCCGAAGGCCGGCTGCCTGCTCCTCCGGTGATGGCGACGACCGGAATCCGTGCGGTCGAATTCGGGGACGGGTACGCCGCTTTCGAGCTCGATCCGGCCCCATGGCAATACAACCCGATCGGCTCCGTTCACGGCGGGATCCTGGCCACCCTCGCCGATAGTGCACTGGGCTGTGCGGTCCACACCAAGCTGCCCGTCGGCACCGGCTACACCTCGCTCGATCTCAGTATTCGCTTCAGTCGCGCCGTGACGTCCGACAGCGGGCCGATCCGCGCGGAGGGGCACGTCGTCACCATCGGCCGCCGCACCGCCACCGCCGAGGCCCGCGTTCTCGACCAGACCGGTCGGGTGATGGGCCACGCCACCACCTCCTGCATCATCCTCGAAGGGAATCCCGCATGACCGAGCTCACCACACTCGACGGAGCCGTCGTCCTGGTCACCGGCGCCAACGGCGGCCTAGGCCGCGAGTTCGTCCATCAAGCGCTAGACCGCGGCGCCGCCAAGGTGTACGCGACCGCCCGCACCCCGCAGTCCTGGACCGACGCCCGGATCGTGCCCCTGGCGCTCGACGTCACCGACGCAACGTCGGTCGCCGAGGCAGCGGGCGTGGCAATCGATGTCACGGTGCTGGTGAACAACGCGGGGGCGTTCAACGGCAGCTCGGTGACCGGTGATCTGGTAGCCGCAAAGGCGTTGTTCGACACCAACTTCTGGGGACAATTGGAGGTGACCAACGCGTTCACGCCGATCTTGGCTGCCAACGGCGGCGGCGCCGTGGTCAACGTCCTCTCGGTGCTCAGCTGGCTGGCGATCGGCGACGCGTACAGCGCCACCAAGGCCGCATTGTGGTCGGCCACCAACACGCAGCGGCTCGCTCTCGCAGGCCAGGGCACGCACGTGCTCGGACTCCACCTCGGCTACACCGACACACCGATGACCAAGGACGTCGAGGCCGAGAAGAACGACCCGGCAGACGTGGTCCGCGCGGCATACGACGGATTGCTGACCGGTGAGCTGGAGGTACTCGCCGACGACGTGAGCCGTCGAGTGAAGGCCGGGCTGGCCGCACCGCTGCGCGCGCTCTACCCGCAGCTCGGGTGAACGTCGTGGTCAACCAGAGAAAGAACCGGGTCCGCCCCGCCGAAGTACTGGTCATCGTGTGTGCGGGCGTCGTGCTGGCGAGCCTCGATCTGTTCATCGTCAATGTGGCACTGCCGAAGATCTCGACCGATCTGCATGCCTCGAGCCTCGGCGAGGTCTCCTGGGTGTTGAACGCGTACGCGATCGTCTATGCGGCTCTGCTGGTCTTCTTCGGACGCCTGGCAGATCGGTACCGACGCGACCGCGGCTTCCTGCTGGGGATCGCGATCTTCACGCTCGCCTCCATCGGGTGCGCCGCCTCCGTCGACGTCGGGATGCTGATCGGCTTCCGTGTGGTACAGGCGGCCGGCGCGGCGTTGCTCACGCCCACCTCGCTCGGGTTGCTGCTCGAGTCCTACGCGCCCGATCGCCGGTCGGGCGCGGTTCGCACGTGGACCGCGTCGGGCGGCGTCGCGGCTGCGCTCGGCCCCGTGATAGGCGGCCTTCTGGTCACCGTGGATTGGCGCTGGGTGTTCATCGTCAACGTACCGATCGGCATCGTCGCGATGGTCGTGGGATGGCGCCGCTTGCCGGCGGTGCCCGGACGCGGTGTCGAGCGGCCGGACGCCATCGGTGTGCTGCTGGCGACGTTCGGCATCGCGGCGTTGACACTGGGGTTGGTCGAGGGCGGCGACTGGGGGTGGAGTTCGGGCCGGGTCGTCGGCGCGCTCGTCGCCGCAGCGGTGCTGCTGGTCTCGTTCGTGCTGCACTGCCTGCGTAGCAGAACCCCGCTGATCGACCCGAGCCTGTTCACTTCGCGGAACTTCAGCGCGGCGTCCGTGGTGTCCCTGCTCTTCTCGGCCGCGTTCGGGGCCATGCTGATCTCGCGGGTGCTGTGGCAGCAGGACGTGTGGGGTTGGTCGGCGCTACGCTCGGGTCTCGCAGTGGCCCCGGGGCCGCTGATGGTGCCCCTCGTCTCCTTCGGGATCGCAGGACGCCTGATCGCGCGATACGGCCCCGGCCGGACGATCGCTGTCGGCAGCCTGTTCTTCGCCGGCGGCGCGGCCTATTGGGCGCTGGCGGTCAGCATCCATCCCAACTACTGGACGGGCGTATTCGGCGGCATGCTGATGACCGGGGTCGGCGTCGGACTCACCCTGCCGACGATGATGTCGACGGCCGCGTCCTCGCTGCCGCCCGCTTCGTTCGCGACGGGCTCCGCCGTGGTCAACATGCTGCGGCAGACCGGGATGGCTCTCGGAGTCGCCGTCGTGATCGCGATCGTCGGCGGCGCGCACGGTGGTGCCGTGCTCGGTGCGTTCCGGGACGCGTGGTGGGCGACCGCCGCGGTGGCCCTGCTCGGCGCGGTCCCGACGCTCGCTATCTGGCGTCGGCCGGCACCGTCACCCCTCGCGTCGGCGGCGAGCTCGCGCGCGATCCCCGTCGGATCCGATCGCCGACGGTGACGACGGTAGGCGGCTGGGGGTGACCCGGTCCCTTGCCCCCTGGTCTGGGCGGTCGTATCGTCGAATCCGGAAGCAGGTGTGCCATGCACGAACTCGCTGTCGCGGAGAGTGTCCTGGACAACGTCGCCGCGCGAACGGGTGACTGTCGTGTGACCTCGGTGCGGTTGCGGATAGGCAGACTGTCCGGCGTGGAGCTCGAATCACTGCGCTTCTGTTTCGGTCTCGTCACCGACGGCACCCGGCTCGACGGCGCCGAACTCGTCATCGAAGAGCCGGGCGGTCGGCTGCATTGCCACTCATGTGGCCGCGACGTCGCTCGAGACGACCCAATCCTGTTGTGCCCGTGTGGGAGTGCCGACGTGTCCGTCGTGTCCGGCCGGGAGTTGCAACTGATCTCCGTGGAGGTGGTTTGACCATGTGCGCAACGTGTGGCTGCGGAAGCGACGAGGCCGGTGTGACGTTGGTGGGTGACGAGCCGGTGCACCACGATCATCCGCACGACGAGCCGGGGCAGCATCACGACGAGCCGGGGCAGCATCACGACCACACGGACGGCGATCTGCGAACGCACACCATCGAGATCGAGGAGCTGGTGCTCGCGAAGAACAGCCATCTGGCGGGTCACAACCGTGAATGGTTACTCGAGCGACAGATCACGGCGCTGAACGTCATGAGTTCGCCGGGGGCGGGGAAGACCACGCTGCTCGAGCGCACGATCTCCGAGTCGCCTGTGCCGGTGGTGGTCATCGAGGGGGATCAGGAGACGCTGATCGATGCCCAACGGATCAGGGCGGCGGGTGCCCGCGCGGTGCAGATCAACACGGGATCGGGGTGTCACCTCGACGCCGCCATGGTGGCGCGCGCGCTGACCCGGCTCGATCCGCCCGATGGCGGCCTGTTGATCATCGAGAACGTTGGAAACCTCGTCTGTCCTGCCCTTTTCGATCTAGGGGAGCACCGGAAGGTGGTGGTCATCTCGGTGACCGAGGGGGATGACAAGCCACTGAAGTACCCGCACATGTTCGCCGCGGCCGACCTGGTGGTGGTCAACAAGACAGATCTGCTCCCATATGTCGATTTCGATCTGGACCGGCTGGTAGCGCTTGCCCGGCAGGTCAATCCCGGTGTCGAGGTGATGCCGCTCTCGGCGCGGTCCGGCGCCGGCATGCCGGCGTGGCGGCAATGGCTGGCGGACAACCGCGTGGCCGCTGCGGCGGTGTGATACGGATCACTAAATTCTATTGACTTCGCGCCAGCGCTGACCGACGATGAAAGAGCGATGCGCAAGTGAGCCGCAAGGTGCGACCCCGGCAGCTAGGGGGCGGTGGCGCCCCCGGAAAGTGCGCGACGATGCCTACAGCCCAGGCACTCGAAGCCGAAAAGACTCTGATTCACGTTCTCTGGATCAACGCTGGTCTCAGCTGTGACGGCGACTCGGTCGCTTTGACCGCAGCGACACAGCCGACAATCGAAGAGATCGCGTTAGGCGCCCTACCCGGACTCCCGCAGGTGGCCGTGCACTGGCCCCTGATCGACTTCGAGTGCGGGCCGAATCAGGGTGCCGACGACTTTCTCGAGTGGTTCTTCCGAGCCGACCGCGGCGAACTCGACCCCTTCGTGCTCGTCGTCGAGGGATCCATTCCGAACGAGGCCCTGCACGACGAAGGATATTGGTGCGGGTTCGGCAACGACCCCGCGACCGGACAACCGATGACTACGAGCATGTGGCTGGATCGGTTGGCGCCCAAGGCGACCGCCGTTCTCGCCGTCGGCACGTGCGCGACCTACGGCGGCATCCACGCCATGGAGGGCAACCCCACCGGTGCGATGGGAGTGCCCGACTACCTGGGGTGGGACTGGAAGTCGAAGGCAGGAATCCCGATCGTCTGCGTTCCCGGATGCCCGGCGCACCCGGACAACATGTCGGAGACCATCACCTACCTGCTGTACATGGCGACCGGACAGGCGCCGATGATCCCACTCGACGACCAACTGCGTCCCTCCTGGCTGTTCGGCAACACCGTCCATGAGGGGTGTGACCGCGCGGGGTATTACGAGCAGGGCGACTTCGCGCACGAGTACGGCTCCCCGAAATGCCTGGTCAAGCTGGGTTGTTGGGGCCCGGTGGTCAACTGCAACGTACCGAAGCGCGGGTGGATAAACGGCGTGGGCGGTTGCCCGAACGTCGGTGGTATCTGCATCGGTTGCACCATGCCGGGCTTCCCGGACAAGTTCATGCCGTTCATGGACGAGCCGCCCGGCGGGAAGCTGTCGACGTCGATGGTGCGTGGTTACGGAGCCACGGTCCGCACCCTGCGGCACATCACCGGCCACACGGTCAACCGCGAACCACACTGGCGCACAAAGGGTGCCGAGCTCACCACCGGCGCACGGCGAACCTGGTAATACCCGAACTTCTCCGGGCTCGCGCGACGAGTCCCGGCCGGAGGCCACGAGGAGCTTCCCCCGTCTCCGAAAACGAATCACACTTCGAGAGGCGAAATTCGATGACAACGACAGTCAGGACTCCGGCGGACTTGGGCGTGGATCCCGAGGGACTCGTGGATATGGCCTGGGATCCGATCACCCGCATCGTCGGTAGTCTCGGGATCTACACCAAGATCGACTTCAAGCAGCGAGAGGTCGTCGAGTGTCACAGCACCTCGTCGATCTTCCGCGGGTACTCGATCTTCATGAAGGGCAAGGATCCACGGGACGCCCACTTCATCACCAGCCGCATCTGTGGGATCTGTGGGGACAACCACGCCACCTGCTCGTGTTATGCGCAGAACATGGCGTACGGCGTGAAGCCGCCCAAGCTGGGGGAGTGGATCGTCAACCTCGGCGAGGCGGCCGAGTACATGTTCGACCACAACATCTTTCAAGAGAACCTGGTGGGCGTCGACTACTGCGAGAAGATGGTCGCGGAGACCAATCCGAGCGTTCTGACCCGGGCCGAACACACCGAGGCCGCCCACGTCGCGGCGCACGGATACCGCACCATCGCAGACATCATGCGGGCGCTCAACCCGTTCACCGGTGACTTCTACCGCGAAGCCCTGCAGGTGAGCCGTTGGACCCGCGAGATGTTCTGTCTCATGGAGGGTCGGCACGTCCACCCGTCCACCCTGTACCCCGGAGGTGTCGGCACCGTCGCCACCATCCAGTTGATGACCGACTACATGAGTCGCCTCATGCGGTACGTCGAGTTCATGAAGAAGGTCGTGCCTATGCACGACGACCTCTTCGACTTCTTCTACGAGGCGATCCCGGGGTACGAGAAGGTGGGTCTCAGACGCACACTGCTGGGCTGTTGGGGCTCGTTCCAGGACCCCGAGGTGTGCAACTTCGACTACCGCGACATGACCGCGTGGGGACGGGCCATGTTCGTCACCCCGGGGGTGGTGGTGGACGGAAAGCTGGTGACCAACGATCTGGTCGACATCAACCTGGGCATCCGGATCCTGCTCGGATCGTCGTACTACGACGACTGGGAAGACCAGGAGATGTTCGTGCGGAAGGACCCGCTCGGCAACCCCGTCGATCGCCGGCACCCATGGAACCAGCACACGAATCCTCGCCCGCAGAAGCGGGATCTGGACGACAAGTACAGCTGGGTGATGTCTCCGCGGTGGTTCGACGGCACCGACCACCTGGCCTTGGACACGGGCGGCGGCCCCCTGGCGCGCCTGTGGTCGACGGCGCTGTCCGGCCTGGTCGACAACGGGTACGTGAAGGCCACCGGGCACAGCGTGCAGATCAACCTGCCGAAAACCGCTCTCAAGCCCGAGGTCGCGTTCGAGTGGAAGATCCCGACTCGAGGCAGTAACACGATCGAACGGAACCGTGCGCGTACCTATTTCCAGGCGTACGCCGCGGCGTGCGCGCTGCATTTCGCCGAGCAGGCGCTCATCGAGATCCGTGCGGGACGGACCAAGACCTGGGAGTCCTTCGAGGTTCCGAACGACGGAATCGGTTGCGGATTCACGGAAGCCGTCCGTGGCGTGCTCTCGCACCACATGGTGATCCGCGACGGCAAGATCGCGAACTACCACCCGTACCCGCCCACCCCCTGGAACGCGAACCCGAGAGACGTCTACGGCACCCCCGGCCCGTACGAGGACGCGGTGCAGGGCCAGCCGATCTTCGAAGAGAACGACCGGGAGCACTTCAAAGGCATCGACATCATGCGGACGGTGCGTAGCTTCGATCCCTGCCTGCCCTGCGGGGTACACATGTACCTAGGTGGCGGAAAGACGTTGAACACAGTGCATTCGCCGACGCAATCCGTCGGGGCGCAGTAGATCATGGAGTCCGCCCGAGGGGTCGATCCGATGACGGCCGTCGGCGAGCGGATCGACACCCTGCTCGATGCGCTGGCGGGTTCCGGGACGCTCGTCCACGAGCGGGCCGAGGAACTGGTGCGCCAGGTGACCACGCTGTACGGCGCGGGAATCGAGCGCATCCTGACGATCCTCGACGCCCGCCAAGCGCTGGACGACGCGACCCTGGCGGCGCTGACATCGGATGAGTTGGTGTCCGGTCTGCTGCTCGTTCATGGACTGCATCCCGACAGCGTCGAAACCCGGGTGCAGGCTGCCCTCGAGCGGGTCCGGCCGTATCTGCACGGGCACCATGGAGACGTCGAATTCGTCGGCGTCACAGACGAATCCGTAGTTCGGTTGCGCCTGCTGGGCAGTTGCGACGGGTGCCCGGGCTCGACGGGGACGTTGCGCGGCATCGTCGAGGAGGCCATCGAGTCCGCCGCACCTGACGTGGCAGCGGTGCAGATCGAGGAGCAGCCCGCAGAGCGGAGTGCGCCCCTGATCCCCATCGATGCGCTGCGGATCCGGCTGGCCGGCGCGGAGCTGAGTTCGCGATGACCGCCGGCGGCCCGGGGGGGCGGGTCAGCGGCGCGGGTCTGGGGAGCCTGCGGCGGATCGTCACGACCGAGCCGTCCCGGCCGAGCGGCGAGCGATGCGAGATGTGCGCGACGGAGATCCCCGCCGAACACCGCCACGTGGTCGACCTCGACAGCCGGAACATCCTGTGCGCGTGCACCGGTTGCTCGCTGCTGTTCACCCGATCGACGGCGGCCACCAGGTATCGGACCGTCCCGGATCGGTACCTGTCCCTGGACGACAGCGCCGTCGGGAGCGCCGTCTGGGACGAGTTGCAGATCCCGGTCAACCTCGCGTTCTTCTTCACAGATTCGCGCACCGGTCGGACCACGGCGTTCTATCCCGGACCCGCCGGGGCCACCGAGTCCGAACTGTCCACCGGCGCATGGGATTCGCTTGTGGCGCGAAGCGCCCGGCTGGCCACGCCGCTGCCGGACGTCGAGGCGATCATGATGCGGGTGCACGGCGACGGAACACCGGCGGAGTGCTACCTGGTGCCGATCGACTCCGCGTACGAGCTGGTCGGTCGGTTGCGTCGGGTGTGGCGGGGATTCGACGGTGGCAGAGAGGCGAAAGCCGAACTGTCCCAGTACTTCGCCCGACTCCGCGCGCGCAGCCGCTCTACGCGCGGCCGGAGCGACGGGGAATCGGTCGCTACCCCCGCGGTCCCGGGAGGTGCCGGATGATGCAGCTGGCGATCACCGTCGACGACATCGTTGCGGATCCGTACGCCGCGGTGCCGACCTTGGTGGCCAAGGTGCGGCTCACCGAATCGACCGGTGCCGATGTGCGCGCAGTGGCCCTGCGCGCACAGGTGCGGATCGAGCCGCAGCGGCGGCCGTACACCCCGGCGGAGGAGTCGGGTCTGGTCGATATCTTCGGCGCACGCGAGCGCTGGTCGACCACGGTCCACCCCTTCCTCTGGATGCACACGTCGACGGTGCTGCGTGGGTTCCGCGGTACGTGTCAAGCGGACCTCCCGATGCCGTGTACATACGACTTCGAGGTGGTCGGCAGCAAATACGTGCATGCGCTCGACGACGGCTCGGTTCCGCTGCTGTTCCTGTTCTCGGGGACCGTCTTCGCGGAGGGCGACAGCGGGTTCCAGGTGATGCCGGTCCCGTGGGATCTCGACTCCAGGTACGCCATGCCGGTCGCCGTCTGGCGCGATGTGATCGATCGGCACTTCCCCGGCGCAGGTTGGCTGCGGCTGGACCACGACGTGATCCGCCGCCTGTCCGATTACCGGGCCGCGCATGGACTGACGTCCTGGGAGGATACCGTCACCCGGTTGCTCGCGCTCGACGCGGGGGTGCCGTTGTGAATCCCAATCTGGAGCTCGCGCGGGCCGTCGCAGACGCCGTGCTGTACGAGGGCTACCTCCTCTATCCCTACCGGGGATCGTCGACCAAGAACCGATCCCGATGGCAGTTCGGCGTGCTCGGGCCTTGCGGCGCACTCGAATCCGGACACGGCGAGGCCTCGGCCATGTCCACGGAGATCCTCCTCGAGGACGTGGGCGAGCGCACCCGGTTGGGAATGTACCTGCGCTTCCTCCAGATTCAGCGGCGGCTCGTCCAGCGCGCGGAGGGCGGCAGGTTCGTGCCGGTGGACGTGCTGACGGTGGGATCGTCGGAGTGGCTCGCGTGGGACGAGGCGGTCGAACACGAAGAGCAGATCGGCGAATTCGATCGAGCCGACCTGTTGGCCGGCGTGACCGTGTATCGCGATTTCGCCGCAGGGGTGGAGACCGAGTCGGTGCACGCCGACGACGGCCGGCCGGCCGGCCGCGTAGTCCGGCGGCGTGAGTGGTTGTCGGCTCGGATCACCCTGTCGGCGCGGCCGATCGAGGCCGCCGGTGTGCTTGTCGTGACGCTCCGAGTGGAGAACACCACGCCCGATCCCGGCGGGGACAAGACGACGGCGATCGCGCGCTCGCTGATCGCCACGCACGCATTGGTGACAGCGCCCGAGTCGGGGTTCGTATCGACCACGGATCCCCCGGCGGCGGTGGCAGCGGCCGTTCCGCGCACCGCGCACGATCGGTGCTGGCCCGTCCTCGCAGGCCCGGAGGGGCAGAACGACGTGCTGCTGTTGGCTCCGATCATCTTGTACGACCACCCGGTGATCGCGCCCGAGAGCACCGTCGCGCTGTTCGACTCCACCGAGATCGACGAGATCCTCACGTTACGGGTGCTGACCCTCACCGACGACGAGAAGGCCGAGGCGCGGCGGACCGACCCGCGGGCGGCCGAGATCATCGACAGGTGTGAGGCGATGACCCCCGAACAGATGCAGCAGCTGCACGGCGTGCTCCGCGACCCCAGCAGCGGCGGGGTCCGCGACCCCAGCAGCGGCGGGGTCCGCGACCGACGCACCGTCGATGCCACGTCGCTGGGCGCGCCCGGCGGCGAGCCACCGGCGGATGCCCCATGGTGGGACCCCGGCGTCGACGGGAGCGTCAGCCCTGAGCTGGATTCGGTTGTGATAGCTGGTGTTCCGGTTTCCAAAGGGAGCATCGTGACGGTGCATCCCAGCCGGCGGGCGGACGCGCAGGACCTGTTCTCGGCGGGACGCCGAGCACGCGTCACCGGCGTGTTCTTCGACGTGGACGGTGCGACGCACGTCTCGGTGGTGTTGCTCGATGATCCGGCCGCGGACCTGCACGAGTGGTATGGGCGTTACCTCTACTTCTCGCCGGATGAACTCGAACCCATAGCGGCTACAGAGCCTGGCCGCGTGAGAAAGGAAGTGCAGCAATGAACTACGTAGGCATGGTGGCGGTAGGAGTGGTGTGCGTCGCCGCGGTTGCGGCGGTCGTCACCGCGGTCAAGTCGATTCCCGACATGAGGCGTTACCTCAGGATCCGCCGGATGTGACCGTGGTGGGAACGGTGCTGGTCGCGGGGATCGGCAACATCT
>CAJCHX010000439.1 GCA_903970215.1 Acidobacteriaceae bacterium | reverse complement strand
CCGTCTCCGGGGTGTGCGCGCGCGTCGCCCAACGCATCCTCGCCCTCACCGCAGCCATCTGGCACAACGACCGGAACGGCGCCGCACCCCGACGCTCACTGCTCGCCTACGACCACTGACACCGGGAATCAATCATCTAGTGTTAGCTGCGATCCTCGTCCGTTCCGCGTCCGCTGGAGGTTCCATGCTGCCGAATCGCAACGCCATCGCCGCCTCGGCCGGTCCACGCTGGCGCGACGTCACAGTCGTGGAGTCGACCGGTTCGACGAATCTCGACCTGGTCGAGGGCGTGCGTGCCGGTCAGGCACCGGGCCGCGTGCTCATCGCAGACCTGCAGACCGCCGGACGCGGGCGGCACCAGCGCTCGTGGTCGGCCCCCGCGGGCACCCAGCTGGCGATCTCCGTGAGCGTCGAGATCCCGGCCGCCGCCGCGCACCGCCTCGGCTGGTTGACGCTGGCCGCCGGTTCTGCCGCCGCGGCCGCCGTCCGGTCGACGACCGGCGTCGCCGCCGTGCTCAAGTGGCCGAACGACCTGATGATCGAGGCCGCGCCCGACCGGCGTTCCGGCAAGGTCGCCGGCCTCCTCGCCGAGCTGGTCGCGCCCGCGCCCGGCGCCGGTGGCGGCATGGTGGCCGTGATCGGGCTGGGCCTCAACGTGACGCTGTCCGCCGACGAGCTGCCCGTCCCCACCGCGACGTCGCTGGCCCTGGCAGGTGGGTCCGGCGCCGCTCCGGACCGCACCGAACTCGCGATCGCCTATCTCGCGCAGCTCGATCGGGCGCTCGATACGTGGGCGACCGACCCGGTGGCCACCCGCGCCGCGTATCTCGCGGTGTGCGACACCGTCGGGCGCGAGGTCACGGTGCACCTGCCCGACGGCGTCGCGCTCGCCGGGACGGCCGTCGACGTGGACGCCGAGGGCCGCATCGTCGTGCAGGCGGCCGACGGACGGCGCGCCCTGTCGGCGGGCGACGTCACGCACCTGCGGCCCGTCTGAGGCTCCCTACACTGGCGGTGTGGGGTTTCCGGAGCGTGTTCTCGACGACGACGAGGAGTTGTTGCTGCACTGCCACCCGCATTGGCGCAGGTTGTTCGTCCCGGTCCTCGCCCTGTTGTGCGCGTCCGCGGTCGCCGGGCTGCTCGGCGGCCTGGTGTGGCGGACGGTCCCTGCCGACAATCGGCGCCTGGTCGCGGAGCTCGCGGTATTCCTCGTGTGGGCCGCGGTCGGGTTGTGGGCGACGATCCGGCCCTGGATCCGGTGGGCGACGATGCACTTCGCGGTGACCGATCGGCGGGTGATGTTCCGTCGCGGCCTGGTGCGCAGGGTGCGGCAGGACATCCCGCTGCGCAGGATCAGCTCCGTCGAGTACCGGCAGAGCCTGCTCGACCGGGTCTTCCGCTGCGGCGCGCTGAGCATCGAGTGGTCTAACGAGGATCCGCTCGAGTTCGCCGACATCCCGCGGATAGTCGCGGTGCACAGCCTGCTGTGCCGGGAGAGCCCGGCCGGGTGGGCGTACGGCGACCGAGAGTGGGACAGCGCCGGCGGGGACACTCCGGGCTGGGAGGAACCGGTCGGATACTCCCGAGTCGACCTCGCCGCAGGTCGCCGGGGAAGGCCGCGGCGGCACCGATGAACTCGCCCGTCCCCGTTCTCGGCGGCACCGTCGATTATGGTGGGCGAATGCCCCGAGTACTCCTGGCCGAGGACGACGACGCCATCGCCTCGCCTCTGGCCCGGGCCCTGACTCGCGAGGGCTACGACGTCACGATCGCGTCGACCGGTCCCCAAGCCCGCGACCAGGCGATATCAGGCGACTTCTCGCTGCTGATCCTCGATCTGGGACTGCCGGAGATGGATGGGCTCGACGTGTGCCGTGAGGTGCGGGCCGCACGTCCGGGGATCTCGGTGCTGATGCTCACGGCGCGTACGGACGAGGTCGATTTCGTGGTCGGGCTCGACGCGGGCGCGGACGACTACGTCGGCAAGCCGTTCCGGCTGGCGGAGTTGATGGCCCGCACCCGCGCGCTCATGCGTCGGCACACACCGTCGTCCCACGCGCTCGATGTCTCCGGGATCAAGATCGACACCCGGGCCCGGCGCGTCACCGTCGACGGCGACGACGTGGCGCTGGCGAACAAGGAGTTCGAGCTGCTCCGGTTCCTGATGGAACACGCCGGCGAGCTGCTGTCCCGCGAGGAGATCCTCGCCGAGGTGTGGGGCGACTCGGACTTGCGTGGTTCCAAGACCCTCGACATGCACATCTCGTGGCTGCGCCGCAAGATCGGCGACGATGTGGGTGGCAGCCGCGCCCGGCGGATCGTCACCGTCCGGGGCGCGGGATTCCGGTTCGATCCGGAGTAGCGCGCGGATATATCAGCTACCCGACCGGTCGACTGACGCCGCCGGCTACGCCGGCTAACGCGGTTCTGAGCTGAACTCGGCGGTGGGCTCGGTGGTGTCCTTGGTCGCTGCGCGGACGAACACCGCGAACGTCGGCGGCCGGCGTACCTGCAGCTGAAGCCGCCCCCCGTCGCCCTCGATGAAGGTGCGGGCGAGTGCGAGACCTACACCCGACCCGCCGTGGCCCGAGAACCCGCGGTTGAAGATCCGCTGCGCATCCGCATCGCTGATGCCCTTGCCCTCATCGGACACCGTGACCCGCACCGTCGGCGCGGCGCCCCCGCCCGCTGTTCCCACCGCCACCACGACCTCGCCGCCGCCGTGATGCAACGCGTTGTCGATCAGTACCGACACCGCCTCGCGCAGCCGTGCGGCGGTCACCCACGCCAGGATCGGATCGCTCGCGAGCGCCTGGGTGCGCAAGACGATCCGGCGGCCTGCGCGCGTGAAGGCCAGCCGGAAGTCGTCGACCAGCGGTCCGAGCTCCGCGGCCACGTCGACCGCCGCACGCGCCCCGGGAGGCTGCGCGGCCCGGGCGGCGGCGACCATGTCGGTGAGTGCAGACGTCAGCCGGTCCACCTGGTCGAGGGCCGCATTCGCCTCGGTCACCACGTCGGGATCGGAATGCATCGACAGCTCGTCGAGCCGGATGCGGATCGCCGTGAGTCGGCTGCGTAGCTGGTGGGACACCTCGCCGACGATCTCCCGCTCGCGTTGCAGGCGATCGGCGATCTCGAGTGTCGCGGCGTCCAGTACGTCGCTCACCCGGTCGAGTTCCTCGATGCCGTGCCGGCGCGGCTCCGGCCGGAAGTCGCCCCGGGCGATCCGCTGCGCCCGCTCGGCGACGTCGAGCACCGGGTCGGCCAGTCGGCTCGCCGTCATGGCCGCGATCACCACCCCGGCCGCGATGGACAGGGCCACCATGGTCGAGACGATGGTGAGCACCTGCCACTGTTGGTCGCGGACGTGGTCGCGCGACTCCTCGAGCCGTACCTGGCCGGCGGCACCCAGATTCATGGATTCGGTGACCGGGTGGCGCGTGCGATCGCCGAACTCGACGTGCTGCACCACGCCGGACTGGTCAGGGTAGTCCAGCACGAGCCGGCCGTTCTCGGGGATGAGCAGGCGGAGAGACTCGACCTGCAGCGGCGCTGTGAGGCGTCCGTTCCCGTTCTCCTGGGCGATCAGTTCGGTACCGATCCGCTGGAGGCGGTGCTGGAGGTCGGTGCGGGCAGCGTCGTCGGCCCACCGCCACGCGTAGAACGTCAGCGGGATCCCGAGCAGCAGCCCGGTGATCGCGACGACGGCGATCGTGGACAGCAGGATCCGGCGGCGCACCTAGGGGGTTTCGTCGACGAGGATCTGTTCCTGCGCGGGCGCGGATCCCATCTCGTCGGGGAAGGCCCAGCGGCGCAGAGCCCAGTACCGGAAGACCATTTGGAGCAGGTTGCCGACCACGTAGTTGAGCACGAAGTCGAGGGTCACCAGCATCACGTGCGAATCGGTGTTCCGCATCGCGAACAGGTTGTTCGCGACCCAGATCGGGGCTGCGCCGATCAGGACGCCGATGGCCGAGATGAAGAAGAAAAGAAGCGCCTCGTGGTGTCGCTCCCGACCGCCGCGGTTCTTGAAGCTCCACTCACGGTTGAGGATGTACGACAGAATCACCGCGCAGATACCGGAGAACACCTTGGCGACGGTCGGCTTGTCGGTGAGTACCGTGAACACGAGACCGTAGAAGATGGCCGCGTCGAAGACGCAGGTGGTGGCACCGACGATTGCGAACTTGATCAATTCGTGGTGCTGCATCACCAATCCGCGCAGAGGACCGGGGGTGCGATCCAGGATCGCCTCGATGAAAGCCACGGGCGGCAGTCTATCCGAACTTCGAAGAGTACCCCGGCGGGTGTGACGCGGTCGAGGTGGGGGCCGGTGCGGCAGAAGACCGTCGGCGGGGCTGTCAAGATGAGTCGGTGAGTGATTCCAGGCGAGGCGCCATTGCCACGGGCAACCCCACGGTGGCGATGATCGGCGGCGGGCAGTTGGCGCGCATGACGCATCAGGCTGCGATCGGCCTGGGACAGAGCCTGCGGATCCTTGCGGTGTCGCTGTCGGACCCCGCTGCGCAGGTCTGTCCCGACGTCGTGCTCGGCACGCACGACAGCATCGACGACCTGCGTCGCGTGGCCCACGGAGCGCACGCGGTGACGTTCGATCATGAGGGCACGCCCACCGAACACCTGCTGGTGCTGCAAGAGGAGGGCGTCGCCGTCTATCCGCCCCCGCAGGCATTGGTGTACGCGCAGGACAAGCTCGCGATGCGGCGGCGCCTGCGTGAACTGGGTGCACCCGTGCCCGAGTTCGCCGAGATCACAGCAGTGGGCGATGTCGACGAGTTCTGGCAGGCGCTCGACGAGCGGTACGGCGCGAAGGCTGCGATGGTCCTCAAGGCGATCCGCGGCGGCTACGACGGCCGCGGCGTGTGGCTTCCGGACACGCTCGACGAGGCGCGCGCGGTCGCTGCGCAGCAGCTCGACGGTGGCGTCCCGTTGCTGGCCGAGCGTCGCGTCGACCTGGCGCGTGAGCTGTCGGCGATGGTCGCGCGATCGCCGTTCGGCCAGGGAGCGGCGTGGCCGGTGGTGGAGACGGTGCAGCGGAACGGCCAGTGCGCCGTGGTGATAGCGCCGGCGACCGGCCTCTCGGACGAGGTCGCGCAGCGCGCGGAATCGCTTGCGCTCGGGCTGAGCCGGGAGCTGGGTGTGGTGGGGGTGATGGCGGTGGAGTTGTTCGAGTCCGTCGATGGCGAGCTGATCGTCAACGAGCTCGCGATGCGCCCGCACAACTCGGGGCACTGGTCGATGGACGGCTGTGTGACCAGCCAGTTCGAGCAGCATCTGCGGGCCGTGTTGGACTATCCGCTGGGCGACACCGCGGCGCGGGCTCCGGTGACGGTGATGGCGAACATCCTGGGGGCCCCGACCGCACCGGAGATGAGCATGGACGAGCGACTGCATCACCTGATGGCGCGGATGCCCGATGCGAAGGTGCACCTGTACGGCAAGGCTGAGCGGCCGGATCGCAAGGTGGGCCATATCAACATCGTCGGCGGGCCGACGGGTGATCGGGTCGGCGGGCCGACGGGCGCGTCCGGCTGCGATTTCGATGACTACGTCGCTGCCGTGCGTGAGCGTGCCGAGCTGGCGGCGCACTGGATGGCGACTGCGGAGTGGACCGACGGATGGAGTGAGCATGGCTGAGACCTCGCACGGAACGACCCCGGTGACCGGCTCGCACGGAACGACCCCGGTGACCGGCCCGCACGGGGTGGCCGGCCCCCGCGTGGGGTTGATCATGGGCAGCGACTCGGATTGGCCGACTATGGAGGCCGCCGCGGAGGCGCTCGCCGAGTTCGGCGTGCGGTTCGAGGTGGGTGTCGTGTCGGCACACCGGACACCGCAGCGGATGCTGGACTACGCGCGCGATGCCGCGGGCCGGGGCATCGAGGTGATCATCGCGGGCGCCGGTGGTGCCGCGCATCTGCCGGGCATGGTCGCGTCGGCGACCACGCTGCCCGTGATCGGCGTGCCCGTGCCGCTGAAGTACCTGGACGGGATGGACTCGCTGCTGTCGATCGTGCAGATGCCTGCCGGGATCCCGGTGGCAGCGGTGTCGATCGGCGGAGCCCGCAATGCCGGCCTGTTGGCCGTCCGGATCCTGGGCGCGACCGATCCGGCGCTCCGCGACGAGATCGCGCAGTTCCAGGCGGGGCTCGAGAAGATGGTCCTCGACAAGGACGCTGCGCTGCGCAAGCGCTTGTTGGATTGAGTGCTGCGCAAGCGCTTGTCGGAGTGAGTGCTGTCGGCTATCCGCCCCTACACTGACGCGAAACGTGAGATCGGAGGGAACCGGTGCGTCGGATCCAGTTCGTCGCGGCCGCCACGACGGCGGCCGCGTTGGTTGCCCTCACGGGCGGTACCGCACATGCGACGACGGTCCCCGCCACTGCGGGCCAAGTGCGATCGATGCTGGCGGCGATCCAGGCCCAACTCGACGGCGTCGGGGCCGGCGATCCCGCGGTGGTGGCGCGGTTGTCGTGCGGATTCTTCTCGGACGACCTGCGCTATCACCCCAAGGCTCTGGCCGTGATCTCCGCGCGGACCCGCCTTGTGGACGGGCGGATCAGGGTCGGTCACCCGCGTGCCGCCACCGTGGCGAACAACCTCGGGCGGGTCACCGTCGACACCGAGACCGCCAAGCGCAACCCCAAGGCCGCCACGTCGGTGCGGTTCACGCTCGACCGCACGTCGGGCGCGTGGAAGGTGTGCGCGGCCAGCCGTCCGTACGTCGACTTCGCGGGTCTGGACGCGTCGGCCTGACCGGCCGGATCGGCCGACCCGCATCCGGTTACCCATGGCTAACCGGCTGGCTGCGCTCGGGATAGAATCGCCGGGACGTCCCGGCATTCCAGCACGGTCAAAGGAGATCCTCGATGGCGGGTAACCCCGATTTCGACCTGTTCCAGCTCCCCGATGAGCACAACGAGCTGCGGGCCGCGATCCGCGCCCTGTCAGAGAAGGAGATCGCGCCGTACGCCAAGGACGTGGACGAGAAGGAGCGCTTCCCGCAGGAGGCGCTCGACGCCCTCGTCGCGTCGGGCTTCAACGCGATCCACGTGCCGGAGGCGTACGGCGGCCAGGGAGCCGACTCGGTGGCCACCTGCATCGTGATCGAGGAGGTCGCGCGGGTGTGCGGCAGCAGCTCGCTGATCCCGGCGGTCAACAAGCTCGGCACGATGGGCCTGATCCTCAACGGCAGCGAGGAACTCAAGCAGCAGGTGCTGCCCTCGATCGCCGACGGTGAGGCGATGGCCTCGTACGCGCTGTCCGAGCGGGAGGCCGGGTCGGACGCGGCGTCGATGCGGACCCGCGCCAAGGCCGACGGTGACGACTGGGTGCTCAATGGCAGCAAGTGCTGGATCACCAACGGTGGGGTGTCGACCTGGTACACGGTGATGGCGGTGACCGACCCGGACAAGGGCGCCAACGGCATCTCGGCGTTCATCGTGCACAAGGACGATCCGGGGTTCTCGGTGACCGGCTACGAGCACAAGCTCGGCATCAAGGGCAGTCCCACCGCCGAGTTGGCGTTCGAGAACTGTCGTATTCCGGGCGACCGCATCATCGGCGCCCCGGGGACGGGGTTCAAGACCGCGTTGCAGACCCTCGACCACACGCGCCCGACCATCGGCGCGCAGGCCGTGGGTATCGCGCAGGGCGCGCTGGACGTGGCGATCGACTACATCAAGGAGCGCAAGCAGTTCGGCAAGCGGATCGCCGACTTCCAGGCGATCCAGTTCATGGTGGCCGACATGGCGATGCGGCTCGAGGCCGCGCGGCTGATGGTCTACACGGCGGCCGCTCGGGCCGAGCGCGGTGAGAAGAACCTGGGCTTCATCAGCTCGGCGTCCAAGTGCTTCGCCTCCGATGTGGCGATGGATGTGACCACCGACGCGGTGCAGTTGCTCGGCGGCGCCGGCTACACCCGGGACTTCCCGGTGGAGCGCATGATGCGCGATGCCAAGATCACCCAGATCTACGAGGGCACCAACCAGGTGCAGCGCCTGGTGATGTCGCGCAACCTGCTGCGCTGACACACGACCGTATGGCGGCGGGTCGTCGGGGATCTCCCGGCGGCCCGCTTCGTCGTTCTGCCGTCGCGATCAGCCGGCCAGGGCGTGCAGGGTGATGGCGACGGTCGCGATCGCAGCGACGACGGCGACCGGGCTCAGGGGCTCGCGTCGGGCGGCGCCGCGGATGGCGAGGGCGATGGGGATGATGCCGACGATCACGAAGTGGCTGGTCTCCGCGATCGCGATGTAAGCGGCGGCGACGATCACGGCCACGATGCTGCACTGGTTGCGCGCCCACGTGAACCAGGAGGGACGGCGCGCGGGGTCGGCCGGGGAGACCGGCGCGATGGGTTGGTATGCACCGGCGTGTGCCGGATAGGGGTTCGCGGGCTGTTGCCACTGTCCGGCCTGTTGCCACTGTCCGGGCTGGTGCCACTGCTCGGCGGGCTGGGGTTGCGGCCATTGCGGGTTCGTCATGGTCGAAGTAGATCGCCGGGCGCCAGTGGCGGGCTTAACGCGCACTTGAGGCTCGTCACGCGAGACGCGCGG
>CAJCHX010000438.1 GCA_903970215.1 Acidobacteriaceae bacterium | reverse complement strand
AAAATTCAGCTGCCCGACTTCCAGCGTGGTTACAAATGGGAAGACGAGCGGATCCGTCAACTGATTGTGACGGTAATGCGGGGCCACCCTCTCGGGGTCGTCATGCTGCTGCGCACTGGCAATGACCAGATCCGGTTCAAGCCCCGGCCAGTCGAGGGAGTCACGCTCTCCCCCGACATCGCCGCCGACTTCCTGCTGCTGGATGGCCAGCAGCGCCTGACGTCGCTTACCCAAGCGCTGACCGGGGACGGCGTGGTCGCAACGCAGGACAGTCGCGGCAAGAAGCTCACCCGCCGCTACTACATCCACATGGCCACCGCTTTGTTTGGGGAAGACCGCATCGACGACGCCGTGCTAGCTGTCCCTGGGGACGGAATGGTGCGGTCGAACTTCGGAAAAGACATCGACCTCGACCTGTCCGACCCGGATAAAGAGCGAGCCAAGGGGTACTTCCCGGTCCGGCTGCTGTTCGCCGGTGCGGAGACCGTCACCTGGCTGTTCGCGATGGGCGACACGGACCTCGCAAGCAGCTTCCACGCCGCCATCGTCCAGCCGACCGGCACCTACAACATCCCCGCCATCGAACTCGGCACGTCCACGACCAAGGCGGCCGTTGCCACCGTTTTCGAGAAAGTAAACACCGGCGGACTCGCGCTCAACGTCTTCGAGCTGCTAACCGCTACCTTCGCCGGCGACAAGGGCTACTACGACGAGCACGGCGAGGACTTCCGGCTCAACGACGACTGGCGTGAGACCGAGCTGAAGTTCGCCGGTTATCCAGCACTGTCCGCAGTCGAGAACACCGACTTTTTGCAGGCGGTCACGATGCTGACCACCCTGCAGCGCAATTGCGCAGACACGTCCGACCGCCCGCCGGCAGTGTCGGCCAAGCGTGAGGACGTCCTAAAGATCGATCTGGGCGACTACTTGAAGTGGCGCGACCCGCTGCGCGAGGCGTTCATCTGGGCCTCGACATTCTTGGCTGACCTACACATCTTCGATGAACGCTTCCTGCCCTACCCCAAGCAGCTGGTGCCCTTGGCTGCAATAAAGGTCGAGCTCGGCAAGGACGCCGATCTCATCGGCGTCCGCGACCGGCTGGTGCAGTGGTACTGGTGCGGGATCTTCGGTGAGCTCTACGGCGGCGCCATCGAGACGCGCTTCGTTCGAGACCTTGAGCAGGTGCCGGTGTGGGCGCGTCAAGAGGCCGGCGTAGCTATGCCCAAGACGGTGCAGGACGCCAGCTTCGTGGAGTCTCGACTGCATTCACTGCGGACACGCAATGCGGCGGCCTATAAGGGCGTATACGTCTTGCTGCTCGGCAACGGGGCCCACGACTGGATGAAGGGCCAGGCACTCGACAAGGTCCAGTACGTCAACCTCGCCGTCGATATCCATCACGTCTTTCCGCACAAGTGGTGCCTCGACAACAAGATCGATGATGAGCGGCGGGAGAGTATCGTGAACAAAACGCCCTTATCCGCCGAGACGAACCGAACCATCGGGGGAAGCGCTCCAGCGGACTACCTGAAGGTCATCGAAAAGAGGGCTGGGATCGGTGCAAATCGCGTGGACGAGCTGCTCGCCACGCATCTTGTCGATGCCAACGCATTGCGCACAACTGACTTCGATGCGCACTTCACTCGGCGTCGTGAAGCGCTGGTTCGACTTGTAGAGAAAGCAATCGGGAAGCCCGTGCAGCGAGACGTCCGCACGGGCGACGCAGAGGAGACGCTCGAGCACTTCGATCGAGACAGCGAAGCAGTCACCGAGGACGTTGATGACTGGCAAATCAACCGGGGCGAGTATCCGTATAGCGTCTAAATTGTGCTTCAGCCGAGACGCTGGATTTGCGACGGCGGGGTGCGTCGCCGACCTAGCGCCGCCCTGTTCGCAGCCAGCTGAGTCCTGTGATCCCGGCAGGTACCGTGCCGAACGATCTGCGGCATGGTCTTATGGCCGGACCCTCATACCTCTGACGTGATCCCGAGGGATCTGCGAGGCCATGCCCGAGCAGGGACTGCGGCCTGGCGACCGGAACAGCCTGCACCTTCCGATGATGGTTGCCTGCAGAACGCACCGGGCCCGCAGCGACTGGAGGAACCCGGTCCACAAAGCGCCGTCCTCGCTGTCACCGATATCGACACCGAGCATCTCGCGGTTGCCGGTGGCAGTGACACCGGTGACCGCGACGACGACCGCCCTCGAGACGACCCGGCTTCCCACCCTCGCCTTCACGTCGGTGGCATCGGCGAAGACGTAGGGCAACGCCCCGTCGAGGCGGCGGGTGCGGAACACCTCGAGATCCCGATCGCTCGGCGCAGATCCGAGACACGTCGCAACCCTTCAAAGGTTCGAGCGGCGTCGAGACATTGGAGCACCATCGCAGGCGGTCGCCTTCGGCCGAGCCACTCGCTGGGGCCATTGAAGCCGGTCAGTTGGCGAAGGGGCGGTCCGGGAATTCCCTATTCCAGGCGACCACCACATCAGGGTGGAGGCGCCCCCGCTCTCCGACGCTTATACCGGCGCTGCGAGCCCAGTCACGGACCTCCCGGCTAGAAGGACCCATAGTCCGGGACGGCCGGTAGGAGCCGTCTGCCCGGGGCGGAAGTAGAACTGTGCGTTCGAGGCGGGTGGGCGTCTGCGGCTCCGGAGTCCGGATGGGGACGGCGGCCTCGTCGGCCTTTTCCTGCTCTGCCCGTATGGCCTCCAGAACTGAGAGGCGGTCGGGGAAGTCATCCGGCCATACCGTGCGCGCTGGCTGGGGCAGGTTGGAATCGGTCCACGCCCCGGTCGGTATGCCGAGCTTCTCCAGCCGCTGCCACAGCGGCTGGAGCGCAGCATCGGGGTCGCGGTAAAAGGCCGAGCCGCGGATGCGCTCGAAGGTCCAGCCTGCACGCTCAAGTACGGTCTGGCGTCCCCGGTCCCGGTCCCACATCTCGGGCCCGTGCCAGAAGTCCCCGTCGCACTCGACCGCCAGCCGGTTATCGGGTCCTTCGACGACGAGGTCGATCCGGTAGCCACCGACTGGGTACTGGGCTCGGACCCGGCTAAAGCCCCGAGCCAGGATCCGAGCCAAAACATCCCGTTCGAAATCGGACTCGGTTTTGTCGATCTCGGCCTGCAGGGTGGACTCCTCGGGCGGATTTGAGCAGTGCTCCAGAAGCCAGCGGCGGGGATCGTCAGGGCGGAAGACTTCGGCGTCGACGGAGTGGACCATCCACAGCTGGTTCCGGGCCCGTGACGCAGCCACGTTGATCCGGCGTCCAGCCGCCGCGGTGGTCATGGCCCCGATCCGGTGGTCCGGGTCGTGGGAGACCACCGTGCTGAGGATGATGACGTCGCGCTCGTCGCCCTGGAACCCGGCGGGCTCGCCGACGCGGAGGTCCCGCTCCTCGATAAACCGGGGGCCTAGCTGGTCGACCATCATTGAGCTGATCAGCGGAGCCTGGCCCGAGCCCTGCAGTGTCACCACGCCGAAGGTCATCCCGGCGTAGGCCGGATCGTTGGCCAGCTCGGCGATCAGGTCGATGACGGCTTGGGCCTCGGCTTCGTTGGTGTCGTCGTTGTAGCGACGGACCCCGCTCGGCACGAAGACCGTCCCCACCGGTTGCCAACCTGGATGAGGTGGACGGTCCCGGAGAGGGACGATGGTTCCCGAGTACCAATTCTGACTTGAGAACTCAATGATGCCCGGTAGGCAGCGGAAGTGCTCGCGCAGCTGTACGACCTGCGGGAAGCGCTGTCGGGATATGTCGTAGAGGCTGCTGTCGGGATCGAATCGGGTCTTGCGATCGCGGATCGCTCCCAGGTGGTCGTCGATGAGGTCGAGGACCTCCTGGCGGTGGAGGCCGACGTTCTCCGGGCTGGTCTGCTGTTCGTCTCCGACGACGATGGCCCGCCGGCCGAGCCCGAGAATGGGCGTCGCCAGCAGCCCGACCTGGCTGGCTTCGTCGACGATGATGACGTCAAAGGGCGGCCGGGCAGCCGGCCGGAAGCTTTCGAGGGCTCGGTTGATCGGCATGATCCACACCGGCACCGCGTCCTGGGCATCGGCCATGGCCGCCCGGGCCTCGCCGGCCCACATCGGGGCGTACTTTCCGGTGCCCTTCCCGATCTTGGCGTTAGCCCTGGTGAAGCGGTTCAGCGCGATGCGCCGGCCATCGTCGATGCTCTCCGACAGCGCCGCCCACGCCCGAGCGGCGACCAGATCGCCTGTCACGCGTCTCCGGTCGGTGGTCAACTGCTCCAGGCGGCCCTGCAGCTTCGACGGCTGGCTTCCGGAGTCGAGGTCGTCGAGCCAGCACTGGACCTGGCGGTACCGCCAGCTGTCCTCGAAGCGCGACGGGTCGATCGGCGGCGGCGATCCGGAACCGACGGAAGAGGTCAGCTGGGGGGCGGCGGTGCGGATGCGTTCGAGGAGATCGCGGCGCCGGTGTGCTGCCGGCTGGAGCGAGTGGAGGCGGGCCGCCTCGGCCCGGCCGGCGTCCCAGCCGGCGTCGTCAGCATCGGCCAGCGCCGAAGCGAGCCGATCCCACAGAGGGGAGGCCGCTGACTGCCCCCGACCGGCGTCCACCACCTGGCCCACCAGGCGCAGGTCCTCCCGTATCTCGTTGAGCCGGAACCGGTAAGCGAGGGTGCGGCACACCTGCGCCAGGCTGGCCAGGTCGCTGCCCTCGCCGGTAGGGGGAGCCCGGAGGCCCATGTCCTCTAATTCGCTGCGCAGGGCCGGCCAGGTCTGCAGACCCCACTGGAGGGCGGTCGTGACCTGGCCGATGTGCTCCCCAATCACGTCCTCGACGGGACGCTCGGTGGCCAGCGGCGGCACCGAGATGCGAGCGCTTATGTTGATCCAGCGGCTGGCCAACCTCTGAC
Organism: Acidobacteriaceae bacterium; assembly: GCA_903970215.1. Classification (GTDB taxonomy): domain Bacteria; phylum Actinomycetota; class Actinomycetes; order Mycobacteriales; family Mycobacteriaceae; genus Tsukamurella. The sequence goes on along the minus strand of CAJCHX010000438.1, from coordinate 3,253 downwards.
GCTGCTCCCGCCGGGCAATGTCGGCCAGCACCAGGTCGACTTCGGCGGCCGTGGCAGGGGAATGCCCGTTGGTGGTGCAGGAGTCGAGTGCCCGGCGGGCGCTGCGCTGGAACGCTCCGACGGACTTGCCGGCCGCCATCCGTGCCCTAGCCTCGTTCAGCCCGGCCAGCGTCTCCTGCGACGGCAGTGAGCCGGCGGGGACGTCCAAGGTGACGACGGCGGCGGCCAGCATGCGGTTAACGGCCAAGACCTGTTCCCGCTCGGAGTGGGCGTCACGGCAGAAGTCGAACCAGGCGGCCGCCAGCGAGTGATCGCGGGCGTCCCTGAGGACCGATCCCAGCCAGGTGCCGGCGGCCTTAGTGTGCCAGTCCACCCACTGCTCGAGCCGGCCGGACATGTCGGCCGCCGTTTCGGCGCCGGATCTGTCGACGGCCTCCCAGTCCACGACCCTGTCCGCGATGGCATCGAGAGCGGCCTGGGCACGGCCGGCCTCGGCTCTCATTGTGGCCAGGTGGCCGGCAGAGGGCAGGATCTTTTGGTCAGGTAGCGCTGCCAGGGCCGCTATCGAGTCCGCTGCGGTGATCTCGGCGCACAACCGGACCAGCTCGGTGAACTCGTCGGCGTTCACAGGGGGTGCGGTGTCCGGGCCGATTCGGTCCGGGATGCCGGCCAGCCGGGTGGTGCTGCTCACCCATCGGGCTGCGCTCGAGGGACTCCAGTCGGACTCGGCTATCCCGGCCGGCTGGTTCGGTGGGGTGGTCGTCTCTGCGGCTCGTCTGGCCCGCAGCACGTTGGTAGTTTCGGCGTAGCGAGCCTCGATGGAGTCGAGTTCGGAGGTCAGCCGGGCTATGGCCAGCAGGTCGGGCTTCTGCTGGGATCGGGCGGCGATCTCGGAGACGGCGGCCTGGAGGCGACCCCGTGCTACTGCGTCCGAGCCGACGACCGGGACGCACAAGGCCCTTATCTGCTCGGGGACCTTGTCCATCAAGACTTGGAGGGCCTGCTCCTTCTGGGCGGTGACGAGGACCCGACGACCGTGGGCGACATAGTGGCTGATGAGGTTGGCGATGGTGTGGGACTTGCCAGTCCCCGGCGGGCCTTGTGCGGTGACCCCGGCCCGGGAGCGGGCCAGAGCAACGATCTCAAGCTGCTCCTGGTTGGCGGGAAGCGGAAGGAGGTCCCGCTCGGTGTCGACCGCCTGCGTCGTCTCGGACTCCAACCCGTCGGCCGGGAAGGGAGGCGGGGTTTGATCGTCTAGGCAGGAGGGGTTGTCGACCACCAGGGCGGCGAAGGGTGCCGGGACGTCCTCTCCGTCGGCGTAGAGGCGGCGCTGAACGTCGAGGAACCCCTGGAAGTCGGGGCGCCGGCGGCGGACGTACAGGACCCATCCGTCCGGGTCGGTAGCGGCCTGCTCCGCAAAACGTCCGGGGCCGTCCTCGGAGGCCAGGCGCCCGTCCTGGTCGAGGGCTCGCAGCAGGGCTCTGAGTATTTCGGCACGGCCGGGTCCCCACGGCTCAATCTCGATCTGCTCGGCGGTCGCTCGCTGGTGGGCATAGCCCTCCCGGTCCGACAACGGCAATCCGACCGTCCAAGTGCCCTCCACTACCACCGGGGCGGCAGGGGCCACGGCTATCCGACCGGAGCGGCGGTCGACACTCATTTCCATCGAGACGGTGAGCATCGGGTGGTCGACACGAACCGGCTGAGCGCCGGCGGTGGCGGACCACCTGGTACGCCCGAAGCCCCACACCAGCTCGAAGGTCTCCCGCTGGCGGTCCAGGCGGGAACGGAGATCGAAAAGTCTCTTGTAGAAGGCCCGTCCGGCATCGATGGCCTGCCAGCGGTTGGCCCAAGGCTGCCAGGCGGTCTCCATCCAGTCTTGGAGGAGGAGTGTCGCCCGGCGCCGCTCGTCATCGGCCCGGCGGACGGAGTCGCGAACGTGACCCGGCCGGGTCGACGTGATGCTGCAGGCGACCAGCTGGTCCTTGTCCAGGGCGTCCAACTCTCGATCGTCAGCGAAGTGCTGCGAATCAAACAGCTCAAGCAGTGCACGTGCCTCGGGGTCGGGGTGACGCAGCGACGGAGTGGCGATGGCCACCTCGGCCCCGGTGATCCAGTCCCTCAGGTCCTCGGGCACAGGAGGTGGTGAGGGCGGGTCCAGGAGGTCGACCTGCAGCCAGCTCTCCCCCCCGGGGATGAAGGCCGTGCCTGCATCGGGTCCCGGCAGGTCGGCCGGTGCCACCTGGACATCTCTATAGGCGCTGATGTCGTAGACCGGCGGGTATCGCTGCAAGTAATAGGCCTCGAGGAAATCAAGAAACCGGAGAGACCGCTCCCGGGCCTGGACGGCGATGGGGAGCTCGTCGTCGCATCGCTGCTGTAGGGCCACCCTCTACCTCACCTGCTCGTTCGGCGTGGCTGATCGTGGGTGTCGCACGGACATGCGACAGCCTTGATCAACGGACCGGTCCGCTTTGAGTACATGATCGGCGGGCGGGCGGCGACGGTTTAGCGTCTCTTCGCAATCGACGGTGCAGCGAGGGTTGAAGGCCTCCGGTCTTGAGGAAGCATGGGGCGATTTAGTTGGTGAGGTTGCGGGACCCAAGCGCAGACCTGCGGAGGTGTCGAGCCGGCCTTTGATCGCGTCTGTCAGTCCGTTGGAGGTGCCTGGCCGGTCGAAGTAAGCGAGGACGTCGGCTGCGCGCTTGGTCAGGGAGCGGCCGTGGCGGCGCAACTCGACGAGGGCGACCGGGACGCCGGAGCGAGAGCGTCGACGAGCTGTTGCATTCGGCGTCGGCCGTGGCGGCGGTCGGGGGGCGGTAGACAGCTACCATCCGCTGGTCGACGGCCCAGGTGACCTCGACTTCGGCGTGGACGTCACAGTCGAACAGCCTGTCGAGGCGGGCGCGTCGGCGCTCGCTGCCCAACTTGACGCCGGTGCGGGGCCCGTTGCGCGCCGTCGCTCTGACGGGTGGTTTCGCGTGACAGTCTGGCGTGCCGAGTTGCGCTCGGCGGGTGCCCTCGACGTGCGAGCAGCTCTTGGGATTCGCCCTGAGGTGCTGCTCGTCGTTACCGCTTAAGTGTTCCAGCTGCGCAGGCAGACGTTCGCAAGGCGTGGGACGAAGCCCGGAAACAGGCCGGTGTCGACAAGCTCCACCTCCACGACCTCCGCCACGCGGCGGGCACCCTGGCCGCCCAGACCGGCGCCACCACCCGAGAGCTCATGGCCCGCCTCGGCCACGCCTCACCCGCC
>CAJCHX010000437.1 GCA_903970215.1 Acidobacteriaceae bacterium | reverse complement strand
CCCACGTGATCGTCGCCGACATCCCCGCCGCCGGCGAGGCCCTGTCCGAGGTCGCCAACAAGGTGCACGGCACCGCGCTGCCGCTGGACGTGACCGCCCCGGATGCCGGCCGCAAGGTCGCCGAGCACGTCAGGGCCCGCCACAACGGCCTCGACATCATCGTCAACAACGCCGGGATCACCCGCGACAAGCTGCTGGCGAACATGGACGAGGGCAAGTGGAACGCCGTGGTCGCGGTCAACCTCAAGGCGCCGAAGCAGCTCGTCGACACGCTGCTCGAGGAGGACGCACTGCGCTCCGGCGGTTCCGTGGTGGACGTCTCGTCGATCGCCGGGATCGCCGGCAACCGCGGCCAGACCAACTACGGCACCACCAAGGCCGGCGTCATCGGCCTCGTGGATGCCTACAAGTCGGTGCTGGCCAGCAAGGGCATCACCATCAACGCGGTCGCACCGGGCTTCATCGAGACCGCCATGACGGCCGCGATCCCGCTGGCGACCCGGCAGGCCGGCCGCTTGATGAACTCGCTGCAGCAGGGCGGCCAGACCGTCGACGTCGCCGAGACGGTCGCGTACTTCGCGGCGCCCTCGTCGGCAGCCGTGACCGGCAACGTGGTCCGCGTGTGCGGACAAAGCCTCTTGGGAGCCTGACGTGAGCGAGGACGTCACCATCCTGTCGGGGCCGCCGTCGAGCCTCGGCATCATCGCGCGCGGGCTCCGCGGCATCCTGCCGGTGGTCGGCAAGCACGGCAAGCTGACGCCGGAGACCGCCCTGCCCACCCGGAGTGTGGGGTTGGACGTCGTGGTTGACGCGGACCGCGTCACCGAATACTGCGACGTCGTGGGCCTGAGCAACAGTGGCGACGTACCGATCATGTACCTGTACGTGCTGTCGTTCCCGCTCATCATGCAGTTGTTCCTGAGCGACGACTTCCCCGCCGCCGCTGTGGGCTCCGTGCACGTGGAGAACACCATCACGCGACGGCGCGCGGTCCACACGGGCGAGAAGCTCTCACTGCGCACGTCGTGCGGGAACCTGCGCGAGCACCGCAAGGGCATGCTGGTCGACTTCGTCACCGAATTCACCGACGAGAACGGCGCATCCGTCGCCTCCGAGGTGTCGACGATGCTCATCCAGCAGCGCACGTCGTTGTCCGGCGAACCCGCCCCGGAACCGCCCAAGCAGGTCAAGCTCGGCGCGCCCGATGCGTTCCTGTCGGTCGATGGCGGCCTCATCCGCCGGTACGCGTCGGTGGGTGGCGACCGCAATCCCATCCACATGTCGCCGTTGGGCGGCAAGGCGTTCGGCTTCCCGTCATCCATCGCGCACGGCGCCTGGACCGCCGCGGCGATCCTGCGCCTGCTCGAGGGCCGGATCCCGGACGCCGTGACGTATCACGTGCGGTTCGGTAAGCCGGTGGTGCTACCCGCGAAGATCGCGCTGTACAGCGCGCCCATCGATGGCGGGTACGAGATCGTCGCGCGGGACCGGAAGAAGGGCTACCCGCACGTCACGGCCACCGTCGTCGCCCTGTAGGCGGCAGCCGCCCGCGAAGCCCGCGAGGTCCGCCCCCGGTCCTCGCGGGCTTTCGTATGTCGATCAGGCGCGGGCGGTGTCGATCAGGCGCGGGTGGTGGTCGGCACCGCACGCCGCCCCGGCTTCAGTGCCAGAGCCCGTACCGCTTCCGTGACACCGCTGCCGGCCTCGGCGAGTTCAGCGAGTCCACCGTCGACCAGGGCGGCCGACATCCGCTCGTATTCCGCCACGCCGCGCCGAGTGGGAAACACCAGGACTCGGCGGCGATCGAGATCATCGACCTTGCGGAACACCAGATTGTCGGCGATCAGCGCATCGATCAGCCGGGTCAGACTGGCACCGTTCAGCACGGTCGCTTCGGCCAACTGGGACATCGCGAGACCGGACTCGCCGACGATCGCGTCGAGGACGTGCCATCGCCCCACTCCCTGATCCCCGAGGCAGGCGACGATCGCGGCGTCCAAGTCGTGCGACGCTCGTCGT
>CAJCHX010000436.1 GCA_903970215.1 Acidobacteriaceae bacterium | reverse complement strand
GGTTGCGACCCGACACTCCACGAGCGCGCCAATACTGCAATGCCGTCTTGACCGCGATCTCGACCGCCACCGAACCCGAGTCGCAGAGGAACACCCGGTCCAGGCCTGCAGGAGTGATCTCCACCAGCAACTCGCCGAGGCGGGCGGCCGGGGCGTGGGTGAGTCCGCCGAACATCACGTGCGCCATCCGATCGAGCTGGTCGCGCACCGCAGCGTCGAGCACCGGGTGCCGGTAGCCGTGGATCGCCGCCCACCACGAACTCATGCCGTCGACCAGCTCGCGGCCGTCGGACAACCGCAACCGCACCCCCCGCGCCGATTCCACGACGAGCGGCGGCATCGCACCCTCGGCATCCGCCAGCGCCGGCGCGTACGGGTGCCACAGGGTCGCGGCGTCGAGCGCCGACACCTCGCGCGGAGTCATCGGAGTCATACGGCGAGTCACCTGGGGCAGGGTACCGCCGTCCAAGTCTCGGTCCCACAGCGCCGATCTCGACGGATGAGGCCGATCGACGCTGTGGGACCGCGATTCAGACGTCGGTCACCTCGATCACACGGCGTTCGTGCCCGACAGCTCCCGGTCTGCCCCACTAGGGTGGTCGAGTGACCACGTCGACTCCGGAGCCCGCTGCGCAACAACGCCTGCCCGCTCCCGCGCCGACCGCGCCGGCCCCGGCACCTGCACCCGCGGCGCCGTCCCCGCAGGTGTATGAGGTCTGGCCGGGATCGCCGTACCCGCTGGGCGCCGCCTACGACGGCGCAGGCACCAATTTCGCCCTGTTCTCCGAGGTCGCGGAACGCGTCGAGTTGTGCCTACTGGGGCCCGACAACACCGAGACACGGATCGAGCTGACCGAAGTGGACGGGCACGTGTGGCACGCGTACCTGCCGACGGTATCCCCCGGTCAGCGGTACGGCTTCCGGGTGCACGGCCCGTACGACCCTGATGCGGGGCTCCGTTGCGACCCGACCAAACTGCTGCTCGACCCCTACGGCAAGGCGTTCGAGGGCGGTTTCGACGGTGACCCTTCGCTGTTCTCGTACCTCAACCCGCATGCTGTCGAGGCGGACCCTGCCGATGAGGTCCCGGACGGCCAGGGCGCCCACGTTCAGATGCCACAGGCACCGGCCGCGGAGAGCGAATCCCTGGAGGGCGAATCCCCGGCGACCGAATCCCCGGAGACCGAACCCGTGGACACGGGACCGGTGGAGCCGCAGCCCGCGCCGGTGGCTCTCCCGGGCGCGCCGGCCGGCGTAGCCGAGCCGCGCCCAGCGACGGCTGAACCCGCAGCCGAGCCGGGCCCGGCACCATCGGAGCCCCAACCCGAGCCACACGACCCCGACTCGCTCGGACACACCATGACGTCGGTGGTGATCAACCCCTATTTCGACTGGCAGCACGATCGCTCACCACGCCGGCCGTACCACGAGACCGTGATCTACGAGGCGCACGTCAAGGGCATGACGATGCTCCACCCGCGCGTGCCCGAGGCGCTCCGTGGCACCTATGCGGGACTTGCGCACCCGGAGGTGATCGCGCACCTCAAGGGCCTCGGCGTGACCGCCATCGAACTGATGCCGGTGCACCAGTTCATGCAGGACCAATCGCTGCAGGACAAGGGGCTGCGCAATTACTGGGGTTACAACAGCTTCGGATTCCTCGCACCGCACCACGAGTACGCGTCCGCCACCACTCCGGGCGCGGCGGTCACCGAGTTCAAGGCGATGGTGCGGGCGTACCACCAGGCGGGACTCGAGGTGATCCTCGACGTGGTCTACAACCACACCGCCGAAGGCAACCACATGGGACCCACCATCGGCTTCCGTGGCATCGACAATGCCGCCTACTACCGCCTCGTGGAGGGCGACGGCAGGCATTACATGGACTACACGGGCACGGGAAACAGCCTCAACGTGCGCAACCCGCACACATTGCAGCTCATCATGGACTCGCTCCGATACTGGGTCACAGAAATGCACGTGGACGGGTTCCGATTCGATCTGGCGTCGACGCTGGCTCGCGAGTTACACGACGTGGACCGGCTGTCGGCGTTCTTCGACCTGGTGCAGCAGGACCCCATCGTGAGCCAGGTGAAGCTCATCGCCGAGCCGTGGGACGTCGGCGAAGGCGGGTACCAGGTGGGCAACTTCCCACCGCTGTGGACCGAGTGGAACGGTAAGTTCCGCGACACCGTCCGCGACTACTGGCGAGGTGAACCCTCCACGCTCGGCGAATTCGCGTCGCGGTTGACCGGCAGCTCCGACCTGTACGAGAACACCGGGCGCCGGCCGGGCGCGTCGATCAACTTCGTCACCGCGCACGACGGATTCACACTCGCCGACCTGGTGTCGTACAACGAGAAGCACAACGAAGCCAACGGCGAGGACGGCCGCGACGGCGAGAGTCACAACCGGTCCTGGAACTGTGGCGTCGAGGGAGACCCCGAGGGCGGCGTCGACCCATCGATCGCGACTCTGCGCGCCCGTCAGCGGCGCAACATCATGGCGACGTTGCTGCTGTCACAGGGCACGCCGATGATCGCGCACGGCGACGAGATGGGCCGCACCCAGCGCGGCAACAACAACGTGTACTGCCAGGACAACGAGCTGTCGTGGATGGACTGGAGCCTCGCGGACACCCACGCCGACCTGGTGGACTTCACCCGGCGCGCGGTCGCGCTGCGGGTGGGCCACCCCGTGTTCCGACGGCGCCGATTCTTCCGTGGGCGGCCGATCCGCAGCGGCGACCAGGTGCGCGACATCGCCTGGCTCACCCCGTCGGGCGACGAGATGACCGAGGCGGACTGGGACTCCGGTTTCGGCAGGTCGCTCGCGGTGTTCCTCAACGGACAGGGCATCGAGGAGCCGGACGCGCGGGGCGAGCGGGTGGTGGACGACTCGTTCCTGCTGTGCTTCAACGCGCACTACGAAGATATCGACTTCACGATGCCGACGCGGTTCGACTCCCATCGGTGGCGCGGCGTGCTGGACACCGCCGACGCACGGGGCGAGTCGACCA
>CAJCHX010000435.1 GCA_903970215.1 Acidobacteriaceae bacterium | reverse complement strand
CGGCCACGCCGACGAAGCCGAACCGCTCGGGTACGTGCAGCCGCGGCGCCAGGCTCACGGCCCGGCCCGCCCCCGCCTCGCCGACCGGGCCTCCGAGCGGCACGGCGACCAGGACGGTGGCGCCGCGGCGCGCGGCGATCGCGACGGCCCGCGCCAGGATGAGGTCACCGGCGTCGAAGCCACACACCACGACCACGTCGAGGGCGCCCACCCACGGCGGCAGCTGCGTGGTCCGCACCAACGGCACCTCCAGCCGACCGGCGGACAGGGCCTCGACGAATTCGGCGGCGGACTCGGCCGGTCCGGCGCCGCAGACGACCACCACAGCGCGCGGCGTGAACTCCTCCAGCGCCGCAAGCCCACCCTCGTCGACCAGCGACGCCACCGCCCGGGCCTGCGCGCCGGCGAGCGCGGCGGACCGGAGATGGCCGTGTAGATCGGCGGCGACCAAGGCACCTGGATCGTCGAAGTCGAAGAGTCCGCTCGTCACCGGTCCACCTCCATCCCCTGCCACATCTCCCGTCGCTACGCCTGGCCGGATCACATCCCCGTCTACCCGCGCACGACCGCCAGGATCCGCTCGGTCAACCGCGCGACCTCGCCGGGCGTGGCCGCTTCGACGTTCAACCGCAGCAACGGCTCGGTGTTCGACGCTCGGAGGTTGAACCAGGCGCCGGACGCCAACTCTACCGTCACACCGTCGAGCCGGTCAGTGCTCACAGTGTCCCCGGAGAAGGCGTCCAGGACGGCCTTGGTGCGCTCGGCCTGATCCGCCACGGTGGAGTTCACCTCACCCGACGCGGCGTATCGCTCATACCGCGCCATCAGCTGCGACAGGGGCAGATCCTGCTCGCCGAGCGCCGCCAGCACGTGCATCGCGGCCAGCATCCCGGAGTCGGCGCCCCAGAAGTCGCGGAAGTAGTAATGCGCCGAGTGCTCCCCGCCGAACACCGCGCCGGTCTCGGCCATCGTGGCCTTGATGAAGGAGTGGCCGACGCGCGTGCGCACGGGCGTTCCGCCGTTCTCGACGATGATCTCGGGGACCGCCTTGGAGGTGATCAGGTTGTGGATCACCGTGGCACCCGGGTTCTTGGCCAACTCCCGCTCCGCCACCAGCGCCGTGACGGCCGATGGAGACACCGGCTCGCCGAGCTCGTCCACGACGAAGCACCGGTCGGCGTCGCCGTCGAAGGCCAGACCGATGTCCGCGCCCTGCTCGACCACGAAGCGCTGCAGGTCGACCAGGTTCTTGGGGTCGAGCGGGTTCGCCTCATGGTTCGGGAACGTGCCGTCCAGCTCGAAGAACAGCGGCCGGATGGTCAGCTCGTCGAGCACGCCGAGCACCGTCGGGACGGTGTAACCGCCCATGCCGTTGCCCGCGTCCACCGCCACCGTCAGCGCCCGGGTTCCACTCAGGTCGACCAGGCCACGCAGGTAGGCGCCGTACTCCTCGTGGAGGTCACGCTCGAACGCCGTCCCCGGGGCACCGTCGTATGCGGGTGCGCCCTCGGCGACCCACTGGGTGATCTGAGCAAGGCCCGTCTCCTGGCCCACCGGTTTGGCACCCGCGCGGCACAACTTGATCCCGTTGTAGGAGGCCGGGTTGTGCGATGCGGTGAACATGGCGCCGGGGCGGTCGAGCACGCCCGAGGCGAAGTACAGCTCGTCGGTCGAGGCCAGTCCGATCGTGACCACGTCGAGGCCCTGCGCGAGTACTCCGGCACCGAACGCCTGCGACAGCGCGGGCGACGAGTCCCGCATGTCGTGGCCGACGACGATGCTGCTCGCCCCCTCCTCGCGCATCAGCGCGCCGAAGGCCGCGCCGACGTCCCGGACGAATGCCTCATCGAGCTGTTCCCCCACCAGACCGCGCACGTCGTACGCCTTAATCACAGCCTTGACCGACTCGAGTGATCGCACCGCACCGCCCCTTCTACTCGATCGCAAACCGCACATCAGCCAGCACACACTAGCCCGCGGTACGCGCGATGTCAGTCCACGGGGTCGGGAAGTACCCGCAGGTGACCGCGCCGGGTGGGAGCGGCGTGTTTCGGAGCGCGACGGCCCGGCGCCGACGACGCCGGAACCGGCCCGTTGCCGGCGGAATTCGCGGCCTGGCGACCAGCGAGCGACGGATTGGACACGGTGCTGGGGTCCGACTCCGAGAAGCCCGCAACGACGCGTCGCTCCGGCACGGGGCCGATGCGGGACAGGCCGCCCGACCGGGTGTCCGGCTGCGCCTCGGGTTTCGGCGCGCGCTCGCGCACGGTATCGGCGAGGGCGGTGAGATCGTCGTCGAGCGCGTTCGCCGCACCGACAGCGGGTGCCGGAGCGCTGAACGCCGGAATGTTCCGAAGCATCTCCCAGCCGCGGGGCGCAGTCATCCTGGTGGCGTGGAATTCGCACAGATCCCAGGAGTGCGGCTCGCTGGACGTGGCGAGCGGTCCGAGTACCGCGATCGACTCCCCGTAGTCGAACGTCAGAGTGGCGACGCCATTGTTCCGACAGCCGGGTCGGCAGCACTGACGGACGGGGTTCACGCAGAGAAGGTTATCGTGTCGCGCCGACTGTCTAGTAGGAGACACACCGATTCGGGCGGACGGGACGAGGGCGGTAGGCCGGGCCTAGACTTGCGTGGCTATGAACGGGAGACGACGCGCGATGCGGGACCGGCGGGATCGGGGGATGCGGACCCCGCTGATCCCTCGCTCGGTGCCCGCGTACCGAACGCGGACCGAGGAGTTCGACGAGGTCGTCCTGGACGCGTACGCCGAGATCGACGCGATGTGGCACTCCCGGCTCACCGAACTCGACATCGCCGTCGATGATGTACCGGGAATCCTGCCCAGGGACGCAACGGTGACGACGTGGCCCGAAGGGGTGGTGGCGGACGGGCCGATCCCGCTGTCGCGGCTGATCCCGGCCGGAATCGACCGGCGCGGCAATCACACCCGAGCGCGGCTGGTGTTGTTCCGCCGACCGCTGCTCAAGCGGTCGAAGTCGGACGGTGAACTGGTTGAGTTGGTCCTTGAGATACTGATCCGCCAGATCAGCGACTACTTGGGCGTCACCGAGGACATTCTGACGGACGGGCCGGACGCCTCCTGATCCTGGCGCGGAGCGTCCTCACGCCCGGTCTGGAAAGGCGGGCGCTAGATGATCCCCCGCTTGAGGCGCCGGCGCTCGCGCTCCGACAGCCCGCCCCAGATTCCGAACCGCTCGTCGTTGGCGAGCGCATACTCGAGGCACTCGTTACGCACGTCGCAGCCGAGGCAGATCCGCTTCGCCTCGCGGGTCGAGCCGCCCTTCTCGGGGAAGAACGCCTCCGGATCGGTCTGCGCGCACAGCGCGCGTTCCTGCCACTGATCTTCGGTGACCTCGTAGAGGACGTCGAATTCCGTGGTGATCAAGCTCAGGTGAGCACGCTGGTCCGTCCCCGTATCCGGGGTGGCATCGCGCCCTGCACCACCGGTGAAGTGTACGAACGGTTCACGATGAGAGTCGTGTGTCATCGCCCCGCCTCCCTCGTCCTTGTGCAGTCGTGTGTGGTGGTCGGATCATCATCGAGAATGTGTCGGTCGCTCATCGCAACGAAGTGAATGACACAGTTGTGATTACACACGTGAACGGTCTCCAGGTCAAGCCGAGGAGCAAAATCCCTAATACCATCCGTCGACACGTTCGCAGACCCTCGACACGTCCTAGAGATGTAATCCGCATCACAGGCGTGCGGTCACTAGGCTCGATGCGGTGAAGGTGACAGTTCTGGTCGGCGGTGTCGGCGGCGCCAGGTTCCTGTTGGGCGCTCGCGAGCGGTTCGGCAGTACTCCATTCCCCGCTCGCGAATCCGCGCCTGCGTCCGGCGCCGGCCCGCACTCGGTGACAGCCGTGGTCAACGTGGGCGACGACGCCTGGATGCACGGCGTCCGGATCTGCCCGGACCTCGACACCTGCATGTACACCCTGGGCGGCGGCATCGACACCGAACGCAGCTGGGGCCGCGCCGACGAGACCTGGCACGCCAAGGAGGAACTCGCCGCGTACGGCGCCGATCCCGACTGGTTCGGCCTCGGCGACCGCGACCTGGCGACGCACCTCATCCGCACCCGCATGCTCGCGTCCGGCTATCCCCTGTCGGACGTCACCGCAGCACTGTGCAATCGCTGGCAGCCGGGGGTCCGCCTGTTACCCGCGTCCGACACCCGGCACGAGACGCACGTGGTGATCGCCGACGACGAGGCTGGAACCAACAAGCGGGCCGTGCATTTCGAGGAGTGGTGGGTGCGCTACCGCGCCGACGTACCCACGTTCGGATTCGCGCAGGTCGGTTCCGGGCCCGAGGGAGTCGGCAAGGCCGAGGCCGGCCCGGGCGTCCTGGATGCGATCACGACCGCCGACGTGGTGTTCATCGCACCGTCGAACCCCGTGGTGTCGGTGGGCGCGATCCTGTCGGTCGGCGGTATCCGGGCCGCGCTGCGCACGACCGACGCCAAGGTGGTCGGCATCTCCCCGGTGATCGGCGGGGCACCATTGCGCGGCATGGCCGACCGCTGCCTGGAGGTGATCGGCCTGCCGACCACCGCTGCGGCCGTCGGCGAGTACTACGGGGCGCGCTCGGCCAACGGTGTGCTGGACGGCTGGCTGGTGGCCGAGGAGGACGCCGGAGTGGCCGTCGAGGGTCTCCCGGTCGCCGCGGTGCCGCTGCTGATGACCTCGCCGAAGCACACCGCCGCGATGATCGACGCCGGGCTGGCCCTGGTGGGCCTGGCGTGACCGGGCCCGGATCGGTCCAGGCCGGGGACCACGCCGCGCCCCGACTGGAGATCCGCGCCGTCACGGGCATCGGCGAGGTGACCGCAGGCGCCGACGTCGCAGCGCTCATCGCCGCAGCCGCGCCGTGGCTCGCCGACGGCGACGTGGTGGTGGCGACGTCCAAGATCTTCTCCAAAGCCGAAGGCCGGGTGCTCCCGGCACCGTCGGATCCCGAGGAGCGGGACGCCCTGCGCCGCAAACTGATCGCCGACGAGTCGGTGCGGATCGTCGCCACGCGGGGCCGCACCTGGATCACCGAGAACCGGCTCGGGATCGTGCAGGCGGCGTCCGGGGTCGACGCCTCCAATGTGGCGTCCGACACCGTCGCACTGCTCCCCGAGGACCCGGACACCAGCGCCGCAACGCTACGGGCGCGGCTGGCCGATCTGCTCGGCGTGGACGTGGCGGTGCTCATCACCGACACGATGGGCCGCGCGTGGCGCAACGGGCAGACCGACGCGGCGATCGGCGCCGCCGGGATGGCTGTGCTGCACGGATACGAGGGGACCACCGACGCCTACGGCAACGACCTGGTGGTCACCGAGATCGCCGTCGCCGACGAACTGGCGGCTGCGGCCGACCTGGTGAAGGGCAAGCTGGGCGGTGTCCCCGTCGCCGTGGTCCGCGGGTTCGAGGTGCGTCGGCCCGATCCGGGCTCGCCGCTGGCCACCGCGCGCGGCCTCGTGCGCCCCGGCGAGGACGACCTGTTCCATACCGGGGCGGACGAGGCCCGCGCTGCGGGGTATCGCGACGGGGTCGCCGCCGGGCGGCGCGAGGCGCTGCTGCTGCGCCGTTCCGTCCGGGAGTTCGCCGACACCCCGGTCTCCGAGGAGTCGATCACCGCATCCGTCGCCGAGGCGCTCACGGCACCGGCCCCCCATCACACCCACCCGGTGCGGTTCGTGTGGGTGCGCGACGCCGCCCGCCGACGGCGCCTGCTGGACGCGATGCGGGACCGCTGGGAGGCCGATCTGACCGGCGACGGGCGGACGCCGGAGTCGGTGGCCCGGCGGGTCGCCCGCGGGCGGCTGTTGTACGACGCGCCGGAACTGCTGCTGCCGTTCATGGTCCCCGACGGCGCACACCCCTATCCCGACCCCAGCCGCACCGACGCCGAGGAGACCATGTTCACGGTCGCCGTCGGTGCGGCTGTGCAGTCGCTCCTGGTGGCACTGGCGGTGCGCGGCATCGGCAGCTGCTGGATCGGCTCGACGATCTTCGCGCCCGACGTGGTGCGCGAGCACCTGGACCTGCCCGGCGACCACCGGCCCGCGGGCGCGATCGCCATCGGCCACCCCCGCGAGCAACCGACCCCCCGGGGCCGGCTCGCGCCCGGCCACATGCTGATCGAGAGGTAACGATGTCGTACGCCACCCTGCACGCATCGGCGATCGACGCGCTCGCCCGGTTCGACGCCCGCACCGACGCCGACGACGCGCTGCGGCACACCATGCTCGCGTTCCTCGACGCGCAGCCGGACGCGTGCGCCCGCGCCAACGTGCCCGGTCACATCACGGCGTCGGTGGTGCTCCTCAACGAGTCCCGGACGCACGTGGTGCTGACCCACCACCCCAGAGTCGGCGAGTGGTTACAACTGGGCGGCCACTGCGAGGACGCCGACGAGACCGTCGCAGCCGCGGCCCTGCGCGAGGGGCGCGAGGAGTCCGGGCTCCACGACATCGACGTCGCCGCCGATCTGCTGACGCTGCACACCCATCCGATCCGGTGCTCCCTGGGCGTGCCCACGCGGCACCTGGACCTGCGCTTCCTCGCGGTGGCCCGCGGCGCCGGGACGCCCGAACTCCAACTCAGCGAGGAGTCGAACGACCTGCGGTGGTGGCCCGTCGACGCTCTCCCCGGATCGGCCGAGCGCACCACCGTGGCGCATCAGGTGCGGGCCGCCCTGCTCCGGGTCTGACCCTGCGACACGATGGCCCGGGGGCGCCGCCGAAGCCGTAGCCGTTCTGAGCGCGTCACGACCTCGGTGTGGGCGGGCCGGCGACGCCGTATAGACGTCGCCGAGCCGCACCGACCGCGATCGCGACCATCGCGTCGATCAGCCGACCCGGATGCCCTTCCCGACGGTGACGACGCCACCCGCCGAGACGTTGAACCGGCGACGCTCCCGCTCCAGGTCCACGCCGATGATCTCACCGCGTGCCACCTGCACGTTCTTGTCCAGGATCGCGTGCCGCACAACGGCTCCCGGCTCGATCCGGACCCCGGGCATCAGCACGCTGCCCTCGACCGTAGCGCCGTCGCCGATCGACACGTTGGCGGCGATCACGGAATTGCGCACCGTCGCGGCCGAGACGATGCTGCCCGCGCCGACCATCGACTCCTGCGCCAGGCCGCCCTTGGCGAACTTGGCCGGCGGCAGGTTGTCGTTCTCGCAGCGGATCGGCCACTGCCGGTTGTACAGGTTGAAGATCGGGTGCACCGACACCAGGTCCATGTGCGCGTCGTAGAACGCGTCGATGGTGCCGACATCCCGCCAGTAGCCCGCGTCGCGCGAGGTGGCCCCCGGGACCTCGTTGTCCTTGAAGTCGTACACGGCGGCTTCGCCACGCTCCACCAGGGACGGAATGATGTCCCCGCCCATGTCGTGATCGGAGTCGTTGTTCTCGGCGTCCGCGGTGATGGTGTCCACCAGCGTCTTGGTCGTGAACACGTAGTTGCCCATCGACGCGAACGTCACGCTCGGATCGTCCGGGGTCCCGGGCGGCTCCGCGGGCTTCTCCAGGAATCGGGTGATGCGCCCGCTCTCGTCGGCGTCGATGCAGCCGAACGCGCTCGCCTCGTTGCGGGGCACCCGGATGCCCGCCACGGTCACGCCCGCACCCGATGCGATGTGCGCCTCGACCATCTGCGACGGATCCATGCGGTAGACGTGATCGGCACCGAACACCACGATGTAGTCGGGATCGTCGTCGTAGACCAGGTTCATCGACTGGAAGATCGCATCGGCACTACCCGTGTACCAACGCTTTCCGAGTCGCTGCTGCGCCGGCACCGGCGTGATGTACTCGCCCCGGAAGCCGAACATCCGCCACGTCTGGCTGATGTGCCGGTCCAATGAGTGCGACTTGTACTGCGTGAGCACACAGAGCCGCTGATAGCCGGCGTTCACCAGATTCGACAACACGAAATCGATCAGCCGATACGAACCGCCGAACGGCACCGCGGGTTTTGCCCGGTCCGCCGTCAACGGATACAACCTCTTGCCCTCGCCACCGGCCAGGACAACACCCAATACTCGCGGCTGGCTCTTCACGGGGACCAACCTATCCCGAATCCGGGCCTCGGATAACGGCTTGCCACATCTTGATGCGCCGTCCCGACGCACCCTCTAGCGTGGTGCGCATGCGCGTCGCGATGATGACCAGGGAGTATCCGCCAGAGGTGTACGGGGGCGCGGGTGTCCATGTGACCGAACTCGTCTCGCGCCTGCGTGCGCTGTGCACCGTCGACGTCCACTGCATGGGTGTCGCCCGCCCGAACGACCCCGGCGTGACGGTGTCCACGCCCGACCCTGCACTCGCGGACGCCAACACGGCCCTGTCGATGCTGTCCACCGATCTGCGGATGGCGCACTCCTCCGCGGGCGTCGACGTGGTGCACAGCCACACCTGGTACACGGGCCTCGCGGGCCACGTCGCGGCGGAGCTGTACGGCGTGCCGCACGTGCTCACCGCGCACTCGCTGGAACCGCGCCGGCCGTGGAAGGCCGAGCAACTGGGCGGCGGGTACCGGCTGTCGTCCTGGATCGAGCGCAACGCCGTCGAGTACGCCGATGCGGTGATCGCGGTGAGCCGCGGCATGGCCGACGACGTGCTGGACTGTTACCCGCGCCTGGATCCATCCCGAGTGCACGTGGTGCGCAACGGGATCGACACGCAGACGTGGCGGCCCGTGCCGGCGTTCGGCGCGGATTCGCCGCTGGTACGCATCGGCGTGGACCCCGACCGGCCCATCGTCGCCTTCGTCGGCCGGATCACGCGACAGAAGGGCGTCAAGCACCTGGTCGCGGCGGCACACGAGTTCGCACCCGAGGTGCAGCTGGTGTTGTGTGCCGGAGCGCCCGACACCCCTGAGATCGCCGCCGAGACCGAGGCCGCCGTGGCAGCGCTGTCGCAGGCCCGGAGCGGCGTGTTCTGGGTGCAGGACATGCTGCCCACCGATCAGGTGCGCGAGATCCTCTCGGCCGCGATCGTGTTCGTGTGTCCGTCGGTGTACGAGCCGCTCGGCATCGTGAACCTCGAGGCGATGGCCTGCGCGACGGCAGTGGTCGCGTCCGACGTGGGCGGTATCCCCGAGGTGGTCGCCGACGGCGTCACGGGCACGCTGGTGCACTACGACGAGGCCGACACCGCAGCGTTCGAGGCGGACCTCGCGGCCGCGGTCAACGCGCTGTGCGCAGATCCCGCGAGGGCCAAGGCGTTCGGTGAGGCGGGCCGGATCCGTGCCGCGGACGAGTTCTCGTGGGAATCCATCGCCGCCCAGACCCTCGCCGTATACGAGCAGGTCGTGAAGTAGAGCGGTCGGCGACCGGTAGTCGGGCGAGGCTGATCAGGCCCGTCGGAACACGCTGACCAGACCCGACGCGCTGACCGCGACGGTGCCGTCCGGCCCCACCAGGCCGGCGGCAGCTGCGCGACGCGCTTCCGGCGTCGTGTGGTGCGCGCTGGGGCCCATAGCGACCAGGTCGTCGACAGCGTCGGGCGCCAGGTCCATGATCCAGTCCAGGCGCTCCCGGTCGACCAGTTCGAAGTAGCGCCCCAACGTCGTATCGAGCCGCGCGACCTTGCCGTCCTCGACCGAGATCATGCCCAGCGGTCGCACCAGTTCACGCAGGTGCCCCGCGGTGGGCGTGAGAACCACTACGAGGCCTCCGGGGACCAGCACCCGTGCGAACTCCGCCGCGTTGCGGGGTGCGAACACCGAGAGGACTGCCGCGACCGCCTGGTCGGCGACCGGC
>CAJCHX010000434.1 GCA_903970215.1 Acidobacteriaceae bacterium | reverse complement strand
CGCTTACTCCGATCCCATCTCGCGGATCGATGTCGGACTTGCCTCCCGCTGTGTCGGGTTAGCACGGACGACCGAGGCCATCGTCCGCGCCGAGCACCTCGGCCATCGCCGCCATCTTGACTACGGCGGCGGATACGGGCTGCTCACCCGACTGGTGCGTGATCGCGGACTCGACATGCACCACTTCGACCCGTTCACCGACAACCTGTTCGCCCAAGGGTTGGAGGGCAGCCCGGACGACGACAATGGCTGCGTCACGCTGGTGGAGGTGTTCGAGCACCTCACTGATCCCATCGAGGTCGTCGCCTCACTGTCCAAGGCAGACATCATCATCGTGTCAACGCTTGTCGTGCCGACGGGCATGACCGACCTCAGCACGTGGTGGTACCTGATCCCCGAGATTGGCCAGCACGTGACCTTCTGGACCGTCGCGGCACTCGACAAACTCGGAGAGAAGTTCGGCTATCGGCTCACCTCGGACTCCAACAACCTCCACGTCCTGCACCGCGCACCGCTCTCGCGTCTGTCCCGCGCCGTCATCAAGGACCAGCGGAGCGCGGCGGTCATCGGACCGCTGCTCCGGCGACGCGACCACGCCACCCCGCTCGGGCCCGTCGACGCCACGATCGCCCGGGCCAGCGTTCTCCCGTCCTAGCCGAGTCGACCGTGTAGCCGACCACGCCGCTAGAGACGGCGTTTGCCCGCTCCTTATGAGGAGTTATGACGCGCTTGAACTCGGTCGTCTGTCGCAAATAACATGCGTGAAACTTGTTCATACGATTTCGTACCGGGTACCCCGCCGTTCGCCAGTTTGACGAATCCGCCCCTGCCGGACCAGCGAACGGAGAAGGGCGAGCGAATCCCCACGCGACAGCCCAGTCAGGTCTCGGACAATCTCGTTGGTGAGCGGACGATCTCGTGCCGCATCGAGAACGTGCTGCGCAAGCTGTTCAGGAGACATCCGATAGGCAGCAGGTGGAGCGATCGAGTCAGCCAGCCAGTACTGAGCCGTACCGCGCGATCCAACTTGCCTCAGCACACCTGCATCGCGGAGGCGTTGGAGAGCTCGCCTGGATTCGTTGCTGTCGCTCGTCCCCAGCAGCTCTCTCGTCAAGCTGTTCGTCAGCGGCTCACCGCGGCCTGCGTGAACAACGAGTATCCGGTCCTCGGGCTGAATAGCTCCACGTTGCTCTAGGTCTGTAACCCAGACGCGCTCGCGTTGGGTGATCTGTCCACTCAGCGGCAAGCTGACGATGACGGAGGATCCGTCGTCTTGGAACACCGGCGGATCCAGCAACGCCTGCCTCATAGAATCTTGGATGACGTCGATGCCTCGACCGGCATCCTCGGCGAGTGCGAAACGCCGAAGCATGTGCACCAATGACGGGTTACGCGCCGCCTGTCCTGACCGCAGGGTTTCGATCGTGACCGGCTCGGGCAGCGAACCCGGGGATCGAACGATCACTCGGTCCGGCCTGAGTTCGACAACGATGGCAGTTCGATTAATTTCATAGCTGCGATGTCCCACCGCGTTAGCGATGGTCTCTCGGATCACAACTTCGGGCAGCCGGTCCAGCTCGAAGCGATACAGACCGCTTACGACGAGGTCTGTTCCCAACTCGTTGAAGATCCATCTCGTGGCGTCTCGGATCTGCGACTGCGCCGACCCGCCGAAGGTCATCCTTCGGTTGTAGTTCGGACCATCGTCGGCGTAGCGCCGCACTTCAACCACAGCCTTGGTCAGCGCCAATGAGGACTCCGGTTCAGTTAGGACCAAGGCGCCCGCGACCGTCAGCTTGCCGCTCTCCTGACAGAGTCCGCGTTCTGTAAGGCGGTCGACTAGATCCTCTCCGTCGACAGCCAGACCGCCGAGCGCGTCGCCGACCTCCTGCAGGAGCTGCGGATCGACGTCATCGAGCGTGAGCGCCGTCGCAGTTCGTTCGAACTGATGCAGTGCCCGCTCGTTGAGGAAGTCACGAAGGTCTGCGCCATACAACGGAACGTTGCGCGGGCCACGTCTGATGAGCGTGCGCCCGTCGCTAGTTTGCGAGAAGCCCTCGTGCCTCCGCTCGACCAAGATTGCGATGACATCACGTGATCCGACCTTGACCGCCCTACAGTCGAACCGGCCAACGTCGCGCACAGCGAAGGCAATCTCGTTGATCTGTTCCTCGGTGCTCTGATCGAGGCGCTTGCCGGTCACGGTTCCGTCGTTCTGGACGCCGATCAAGATCACGCCGCCGTCGCGATTGCTCATCGCGACCAGAGCCTCTTGGAGTGGATCTCTGCCGAGGCCCGACTTGAACTCGACGTGCGTCGTTTCCCTCGGGAACGCCGTCGCAAAAGCAGCGACTGAGTACGCGCTCTCGACGCTAGGGGATCCGACCACGGCGCCAGTATGACAGGTTATGAAGAGGTTGTCTCGCGTACGCGCCTCACGACAAGCTCGTCATAACTCGTCAAACCTCAACCGTCACTTGAGCCTCTTCCGCCTCACATCTTGACTCGACGGACGTAGGGATGCATTAGGGATCGCGGGGGCTGCACCCTACTTGCGCGAGCCCAGCCGGATCGACGGAGCCCAGTGTTTGCGGAGGGCGTGGGATTCGAACCCACGATGACGCTTCCGCGCCATAGCGGTTTTCAAGACCGCCGCCATCGGCCACTAGGCGAGCCCTCCAGATGCCCCAACCTACCGTGGTCGGTCACGAGCCCGTTGGTGTTCGCAGACTTCCCTGGGCCGCGCGGGTGCCGTCGGGGTCGCCGCCCGGTCCGCGCAGGATGTGGGCGGCGGCGACGGCGAGCAGGCCCCCGATGAAGGGGGCAGTGAGGTAGATCCAGAGGTCGTGCAGGTCGCCGGTCACGACGGCCGGCGCGAATGAGCGGGCCGGGTTCATGGACGCGCCGCTGACGGGGCTGGCCCAGAGGCCGGCCAGGGCGATGTAGGCGGCCACGGCGAGCGCGGAGAGCGATCCGATGTTCTGGGCACTGGAGGCTGACCCGAGAATGGTGCTGACCAGGCCCAGGGTCAGCACTGCCTCGACGGCGAAGGCCTGCGTGCCGGTGAACCCCGCGCCGGGCAGCGTCGCGCCCAGGTGCGCGAGATCACCGAAGACAACGCGAAGGAACAGCGCGGCGAGCAGCGCACCAGCGATCTGGGCCGTCACGTAGCCGGGCACTCGGAGCCAACCGAAATCTCCACGCAGGGCGAACGCGATGCTCACCACCGGATTGAGGTGGGCGCCCGACACCGCCCCCATGAACAGGATGATCGCGAGCACGGAGAGCGCGGGTGCGACGACGGAGGCGACCCTGCCGATCTGGCCGCCGCTCGCGTGATCGATCACCGGCGCTCCGGCCCCGGCGAGAACGAGCAGGAACGTGCCGAAGACCTCGCTGAAGAGCCTGCGCCATTCGTAGCTGAGGTCAGTGAAGTCCCGGGCCCAGGCCGGCTCGCTGTCGAGCAGGTCGGCGATCCGCGGCCCGTGGCGATCGCGGACCACGCGCGCCACCCGTGCGGCCTCGGCATCGGCGTCCCAACGACCGGTCGGAACCGGCTCTTCGCTCATATTCCGACGCTCGCTCACGGGCGGTTCAGAGGGCTATCGACGGCAGCCCGACGATGCGACAGGGAACCTCGGCGTCCTCGCCCACGTGGTAGCTGGCACAGACACGGTGGTAGCCATCGGCGATCTGCAGCGGCACGCCCGTGGCCAGGTCACCCCGCACCAGCAGGACCGGGGACAACGCGACGCCCTTGCGCACCCGTTTGAGGTCCTTGGCGACCTCAGGATCGTCGACAGGCAGCAGGGGAAGGCGGGCGGCGCGAAGAATGTCCTTGGCGTGCTGCTGAACCGTCGGCGCCTGGGACAGCAGCGCCGTCAGCACCTCGACCTGCGTCGAGCCCGCCACCAACCGGAGGTAGGACGCGGCAGCGGGATAGTCGTGCTCGGCTGGAGAGTGGGTCCAGCTCACTGTGGGCACCTTCGTCATCAGCAGTCCTTCGCACGAAGCTCTTTGCCGCCAGCGGACGCCGGGTGCCTCAGTCTGCGCCCTCGACCATGAGATACCGCCCGGCCTCCCGGCGGGTCGGTGTTCCCGCGCCGGCTGTGGCGCACCTCTCCCCCGAAGTGGAGTAGCACTCTCCGGATCGTGGGTACTGTGGATCTCGAAAGCGGAGACACAATCTC
>CAJCHX010000433.1 GCA_903970215.1 Acidobacteriaceae bacterium | reverse complement strand
CCGCGGCCGAGCCGTGCGCCAGGGTGGCGGGATCGATGTGGAAGCCCGCCCCGGGCCGTAGGACGTTGGCCACCAACAGGCCGAAGAACAGCGCGAAGGTCGTCACCACTTCGAAGTAGAGCAGAGCCTTTCCGCCGATCCGCCCCACCGCCCGCATGTCGCCTACGTGGGCGATCCCGAGCACGACGGTGCAGAAGATGATCGGCGCGATCACCATCCCGATCAGCTTGATGAAGCCGTCGGCGAGCGGCTTGACGTCGTGGCCGACCTTGGGCCACAGCCAGCCGACCACGATGCCGAGCACGATCGCCAATATCAGTTGGGCGAACAACGACCGCCACCATGGCGGTTTGTTGACCAGTCGGCGAAGTTCACTGTCGGGTATCTTGATTTCGTTATTCATCGGTCTAGTTGACAGTCTCGATGTCAGAGCGGTGTGGACGCAATGTTTCAATCGCGATACCCTTTTCGAGCTGAGGCCTAATCCGCGTCGCACTGACGAAGGCCTTGCGTGACCGCGCTGCGATTGTGGTTTTGGTCGCCCGGCTCCGTACATTGGCTCAAACCGGTTAACGGCGGGTTGGCCCGAAGCCGATCGGTGGCCGGTCGCCTATGCACATCCGCGACTCGAGCTGGCATTTCCCGCAGCTCGGATGGGAATCTGGCACACCACCCGGCACCCAAGGGTCGACGCAGAGGTATTGCGTGCCGACTTCGGGTGCAGCCACAAGCGCCGAGGCCAGCCAGGTGCCACCGACCCGCGACGTGTGCTGCTCACCACCGCCAGGTGTGGACAGCCGCCAACCGACCGGCTGGTTTGTGCCCGTGAACTCGGCAAACAAACCTGTCGACTTCGACCGGGTGCAGTGTGGTTCGTCAATCCTTGCCACGTCGGTGTGGCCTCGGCCAGTGAGTGGACGTTTGTCGAGACACCCGGCTTGTAGACTCATGTCGGACGGGAGGCGGCGGTCGTCGTCGACTGTCAGGTCGGTGGGCATGGGCCGCGAAGACGTCACCGATTGCGACTGAGTCATCCGCGGTGGCGCTGTTTGGGAAATCCCGTGGACAGTGCAACCTGAGACACTACATCTTGCGGTGAATTCACCGGTCATGCTGCCGATCCCACCAACAAATCCTGAATGCGCAAAACTCCTTTCAGCCCTTGGGCCGGACTTCCTTGCGTGCCCTCGATCACGCAGATCACCGGGTAGGCAGATGTCGCACCTTTCGGCCGGTGCGCTGGCCGTTTCCGCGTCGGTTCGGGTCACTACATCGGCGTCGCGATCACGGCGTCGCACCCTTTCTGGTACTTCACTGATCGAGTGTCCAGAACTGTCTCAGCATATACGTCCGATCAACGACTCCTCAGGTGTTTCAACAACTCATCGTTTGTTTCAGCGGTCAGGTCGAGCATTCGGCGCGGCGTACCGAGCCGCCACGACTGCGCCTGCCACCGCTGCTATGGTCACCCCACTCGACAGCACGAGGCCGGGGTTCCTCCGGTTCGGCCGGTGCGCCCGGCCAGGCCGTGCCGGGCGGGTATGTCGAGATTGCCGACATATGGCTGGTGTCGCACCTTTCAGCCGGTGCGGTGGCTGTATGTCCGTTCCTGCGGCTGTCGGCCTACCCGCCGTGACCTGTGCTGTTACCTTCCCTGGTCGAGGAGCTGTTCGGCGAGCTGCTTCTGATCGTTGCTCTCTCCGGTCACGGGATCGCTCATCGCCCCTGCCACAGTGTCGGTCGTGTCGGTCGCTACCGTCTCGGATCGGATTGGATCGGATCGGGTCCCACACGCCGTTGACTTTTCAGGGGCTCGTGTCCTCCTTCGCTCGTGTGAGCATGTGGGTGAGTGCGGATTCGTCCTGGTCGTAGACGTTCCCGCAGCCGGCACAGGTCACGAGGGTGGAGGTGAACCGTCCGTCGGGCGGGTTTCGGTGTCCGCAGCTGGCGTGCACGAGGGATGTGTCGTCGTGGGGGACGACGGTGACGGTGACGCCGTCCCTCGCGGCACAGGTGACCAGGGTGTTGCGGAGTTCTCCGGGGGCGCCGTGAGCGCGGTGCCGGTTGATCGCCGCGGCTGTGTCGCTGGGGAGATCTTCAGTCCCTGTAGCTGCGCTGGGACGCGCGATGTCGGCGTATCGGGTGTCGTCGACGATGATCCGGCCGGCTTGGCCGACGAGCACGGCGGCGATCTGCCGGTAGATGTCTAGTCGGTGGCCGGTGGCGCGGCGGCGGGCGCCTTCTTGGTGATGCCAGGAGATCCAGTCCTGGTCGCGCCACGCGGTGAGGGCTTCGCGGACCTCGGTGGGGACCGTCTGGTCGTCCCGCCAGGAGCGAGCGAGTGCGGCGAATCTGTTCGGATACTTCCAAGCCTGCCGCACGTCCACTGCCGTCAGGCTCTCGCCGTCGCGGGTCGGGTGGGCGACGGGTCCGTGTTCGGAGAGCCAGGTGGTGAGGAGGTCTCGGAGCTCGTCGAGCCGGATGTCACGATGTCCGCGGATCTGCCGGGCGCGCTCGATGCGGCGGGGGACGGATCTGGGGATGAGGATCTCGCCGGAACGCCTGCCGGGGTCGACGGTGAGGGTGCGGCGGAAGTCGAACGGCACGTCGATCGGCGCGGTAGCACGCCAGCGGCCGACACGTACACCGGATCCGGTGCTCCGCACTCCCAAATGCACGGCGATGTCGGGGCCGTCGCCGCCACGCTGGGGGTCGGGGATCTTCGCGGTCACGGAGAGCGTTGCCCGCAGGGTCCCGGCGACGCGGGTGACGACCAGGCGCGCGCCGCTGATGTCGGCGTCGGCGGCGAGCATGCGGTGCTGCTGGACCGGGATGTCGAGCCAGGCCGGAGCGCCGTCGTGGGAGCCGGCGCGCATCCGGACTGTCACCCGCCCGTCCCGGAGGCGCTTGCCGCGGGGCAGCGTCTCCCATTGTTCGGGGTCCACCCACAGGGGAAGGTGCAGGACACGGCCGTAACGGGCGGTCGAGTCCGCGATCAGCTCCGGCGTCCGCGGAGGCATCCCGGACTGACGCTGCAGTTGCACGGCGATGGAGCCGGTCCCGTCGAAGCGGTGGCGCCGCAGCTGGGCCAGGCGTCCCTGTGCGCGCTGCTGCGCGATGCGTTTGACGGCGGTCCTGTGGTGGTCGAGGACGTCGTTGAAGGTGGCCCAGAACAGGTCTCCGTCCCCCTGGCAGTACTTCGCGTACAGCGCCTTCTGCGCTGCGACGAGCTCCTCGCGGGCAGCGGCGAGTTGTCTCTGCGCCTTGTCGTTGACGGCGGCGATCGCGTCCCGCCGGGTCTGCCGGGCCTCGCGGACGGTTCTCTTGGCAGCCGCCAGTACTGCAGCGGAGGGACCGGTGACGCGCTTGGCGCGGTGGCGTGTACCTTCCGCGGACACGGCCTCTGCAGCTTGCTCGGCGGCCCTCTCCGCCGCGGTGAGAGCAGCCTCGGCCGCAGCTACCGCCGGGTACGACGACCAGATGTCCTTGACGGCCTGCTCGTACCCGACCTGGATGGTGACCAGGTCCTCGCGGAGGTCGTGGGCGAGTCGCAACTGTCGACGTAACTGCGGCGGGAGGTGATCGGTCCACCGGTAGTGGACACCCATGGTGTGGACGGTCACTGCCACGATCAGGTTCCCCGATCTTCTCGACCCCGGTGTTCCAGAGCCAGTCCCCCGCCATCGACGGTCTGGGCGGGAAGGTCGTAGGAATCCTCCGGGTCAGCGCGCCGAGCGATGGGTATGCCGGACCGTGGTCGCGGCTCGCTGTGCAGCGCGCCCCTACATTCCGTGCGATGGAAGACCGTCACGAGATCACCCAGCGATTCGATGCGATCCGGTTGGTGGTGCGCCGTCCGGTCGACCGCGACGTCAGGGTCGAGCACCCCGCCCTGGATACGGTCATCGGGCGGGACACGGCCGTAACGCCGGTGACGGGCTGGGTACGTAGGAGGTCTGGGGCGAGCCGCAGGCCGTCGTGCCGGCAGGCCGTGGGCAGTATCGGTCCGCGTTCGCGGTACGCGCCGACGATCCGCCGACCGAGACCGTGGAAGTCGTCAAGGCCGGGCCCGGCAATGTAGTCGAGCAGTGGACGGGGTGAGACATGACGGCGACCACCAATGTTCTGAGACATGACAGGGTCCGGGCGACGGCGTCAGCGGTCAGCGGCCGCCGTCGGGAACTGGGGTTCGGTGCGGCCGGTTCGCCTCTGGGCGTTGTGGCCGAGTGCTCGCTTCGCTGCTGCCTGTGCCGCCGCCGCGGTCGCGAAGGGCTCCCCGTCCAGATCTGCCAGCAGCAATCGCTCTCCGGTGGCCTGTAGCACCGCTACCCCGAACCAAGTGTGGTTGCTCTCGCGTTCGGCGTCGGGCGACACCAGCGATGGATCGACGAACACGAAACCGTGCGCTCGGGTCAGGACCGGTACCAACCCGTCACGAGCGGGGTGTTCCAAATTGGTCGGTCGATACTGGTCGAGCAGGTTTCCCACGAGCCGTTCACGCCCGAACATGCCCACGGATGTCGGCAACCGACCGATGGTCTGGCGCGCGCCGTCGGCGAGAACCAGCTGCACGAGGCCATCCCTGTGCGACCAGCAATCCACATGACTGATCTGCATCGCTGCCCCTTTCGGGCCTCACGCGGACCCCGGGGAGGGACCGCTCATGAGCATGTGCCGGATCTCGCCCGTACGAAGAGCGCGGCCGAGTAGGAGGAGGCTGAATATACGGCCAGAGTCCGGTTGACGGGAAGATTAGACAAGTGTCGTCTTTATGTCTAGGGGTATTCTGCCGTCATGCCCGGCCCGAGCACCGCGAGAACCCCGTCGCTCGATACCCGTGCTCGCATCCTCGACGCGACCCTGCGGCTGGCCGAAAGCACAGGACTCCGCAAACTGTCCATGGAGGAGGTCGCCCGCCGGGGGCGCGTCGGCCGCGCGACGATCTACGTTTACTTCGCCGGTCGTGACGCGCTCATCCAGGCCCTCGTCGAACAGGAACTGTCCCGATTCTTCGTGAGTGTCGCGTCTGCGATCGACCCGATCGACGACTTCGAGGAGAAGCTCGTCACCGGGGTCGCGGTGGCCTACCGCTGGCTACGCCACCACAAGGCGCTACAAGCGATCCTGCAGATCAATCCCCAGGTACTCCAGTCCTACGTGATCACCGAAAACAGCACCGCACTCGACCTCGCCCGCGAATTCGTCGAATCCCAGATGCGCGACGAGAACATCCCCCAGCCGTTGCAACCGCAGTTCGCCGAACACATCGCGCGAACGATCCACTCGCTGATCCTCGTCCCCGGAGGCGCAGTCGACATCGACGCCCCAGACGGCCCCGAGATCTACGTCCGCAACTTCCTCGTCCCGGTCCTGCACAGCCTCGCCACAGCCAGTCACGCAGACAAGGCGCCGCCGAGTCGCCGGTGAACGGTGCCGCATGGCGTCGGGATAGCGTCGGGCGGCGTCCACGGGAACGTCCCGGCGTCCATTTCGTCAATGCGCCTCGACCGCGGGCGCCCGGCGGTCCACGCGACCGCCTGTAATCGTGGCCCGTCTCGATCGACCTCTCGCCCGGGATCACCGACCTACGCCGCGACAGACGGATTGAGACTGCCGAGCGAGACCAGTCTCAAAGCATCCGACAAAAGGACCGAATCGGCCTGTTTTCACCCCCAGATCCTAGTGAGGCGGTCAGGACGCCGACGGTCGGCCCTACGCGGCGGGTGACCTCCGATGTTCCTGGGTATCCGGCGCACATCGCTGAGCACTGGCGGCGATCGCACATTTCGGGCCGGTGTTCTATGTGTAGTCGACATCGTGCAGCGCACGGTAGGAACTGTCGACCCGCTCGATGCGCTCCTGTCCGTCGGGTGTCCAGTCCAGGACGCGGTCGGAGAGCATCGCGACCAGGCTCAGGGCGCTTGCGTGGCTGTCGAAGGCGCCGGTCGTATTTGCCGGGCATTCGATCCACCAGGTCGCATCGTGTGACATGGATCGCAGTTGGTCGTCGGCGATGAGGAGCACCTGTGCCTGCGCGGCACGCAGCACCGCGAGGAGGTCGCGAACGCGTGGGCTGTGCCGGCGGAACGACACGACGATGACGAGGTCGTCGGGTCCGGCGTCGAGGACGTCCTCTGCGGCGGACTGCCCGGGCTGGGGCACCAGGCGGGTGTCGGGACGGATCTGGGCCAGGTTCATCCGGAGCACCGTCGCGATCGCGTAGCTGCTGCGGTGGCCCGAGATGAAGACGCGGCGGGCCCGCGCGACAGCTTCGGCGATCGTGTCGAGAAGGCTCTCG
>CAJCHX010000432.1 GCA_903970215.1 Acidobacteriaceae bacterium | reverse complement strand
CTGCTGGGCGGCAGCGGAATGTATCCGCACCAGGCGTTCCGTGTGGGCGCGTCGGCGTGGGCCGTGCAGTTCCATCCCGAGGTGTCCCCGGCCACCTACGATCGATGGGTCGCCCTCGGCTCAGCAGCGGAACCCGCACTGGCGCAGCGCCTCGCCGAGCAAGGACGGACGGTCACCGAACAGGATCGGCTGTGCTACGCGTCGTCGCGCGCGCTGGCATCCGCGTTCGCGCGGATGGTGGCGGCCGCCGCCTTCGACCGCGCGTGACCCGCGCCCGGCCAGGCGGTACCGGGTACACCGGCATCACCACACATCGCGCACATACCGTTTCGACGTCCGGAGTCCCTTGACGTAGTCGCGCGCCGCGTCGGCATCCAATCCGCCATGCACCTCGACGATCCGGTGCAACGCCGCGTCGACGTCCTGCGCCATCCGCTGCGCGTCGCCGCACACGTAGAAGTGAGCGCCGTCCTGCAGCCAGGCGAACAGGTCGGCGCCGTTCTCGGCCATCCGGGCCTGGACGTAGACCTTCTCCGTCTGATCCCGCGAGAAGGCCAGATCGATGCGGTCCAGCAGGCCGTGGTCGGCGAGCGCGGTCAGTTCGTCCTGGTATAGGAAGTCGCTCGCGCGGTGCTGGTCGCCGAAGAACAGCCAGTTGGGTCCCGTCGCGCCCCGCGCCGCCCGCTCGTGCAGAAAGCCGCGGAACGGCGCCAGGCCGGTGCCCGGACCCACCATGATGACCGGTGCCGTGTCGTCGTCCGGTAGCCCGAACGATCTGTTGGGCTGTGGGAACACGCCGACCGTGGCGCCTTCGTCCACCCGGTCGGCGAGATACGTCGAGCACACGCCTCCGTGCACGCGGCCGCCGCCGTTCTCGGCGCCTCCGCCATACCGCACCGATGCCACGGTCAGGTGCGCGCGGCCGGGATGGCGCAGCGGGCTCGACGAGATGGAGTAGGCGCGCGGCTGCAACGGCCGCAGGACGGTGCACAACTCGTCGGCGGTGAACCGCACCGTCCGACTGGCGTGGAGGAGGTCGAGCACGTCGCGGCCCCACAGCCAGCGGTGCAGCGCCTCCTTCTCGCCGCGGGCCAGGACTGCGGCGAGTTCGCTGTCCGGGTCGCGCTCGGCCAGCGCCTTGAACAAGGGGCGGTGGGGGAGCGATATCTCGAGCTCGGTCGACAACCGGCTGCGCAGGTCGGTTCCGCCGACGTCCGTGCCGCCGTCCAGCCCCTGCGCCGCGAGTAACGCGTCGACCAGCGCGGGGGAGTTCACCGGCAGCACTGCGAGGGCGTCGCCCGGCGTGTACTGGATACCGCTGTCGCCGAGGTCGAGCTCGTAGTGCCGGATCTCCTTGGCGCTGCCCGGACCCGACAGCAGCCGGTCGGCCACGAGCCGGGCCGGGAACGGTGAGCGCTTGCTCCAGCGCGGCGGCATGGGCTTCGTCGGCGTGGACACTTCTCTCTCGAACCTCCGTGCTGCACAGCTCCTGGCGGGCGATCCGTACCAGGGTAGTCGGGCCCCAGGCAGCACGGCGGTCAGGCGGCGCCGGTGCGCGGTAACGACGTGCAGCGATCGGCCCGCTGAGGGGTCGGTCACACGGCCTCGGGACCGGCTCGGGGGGCCCGGCGTGTGACGGTCATGTAACGCCCCAGGTCGGCTGCAACGAGGGGATATTTGGATTTGGCGTTATACG
>CAJCHX010000431.1 GCA_903970215.1 Acidobacteriaceae bacterium | reverse complement strand
CGGAGAGGCCACCGGCATGGCATATCTCAAAGGCTTCCTCCCATGGATCGTGTTCTCAGTGCTGTCCGTGATCGGCTGGCAGTGGGGTGCGCTCGCCGCGCTCGTCATCAGCGGCGCCATGCTGTGGCGAGAACGGCGCGCGGGTGCCGGATTCGATGCCCAGGTACTCGATATCGGCGCGCTGGTCTTCTTCGCGGCGCTCACCGTGTTCGCCTTTGCGGACTCGCATTCGGTAGCCCAACGGTACGACGGAGCCCTGTCGTCGGTGTGGCTGTCGCTGATCGCCTGGATCAGTCTGGGCGTGCGTCAGCCCTTCACGATCGGGATCGCACGCAGCAGAGCGCCGCGCGAAGTATGGAATTCACCGGTGTTCCTACACATGAACATGGTGCTGACCCTGGTGTGGTCGACGTCCTTCACCGCCGTCGCGGTGGCTGCCTACGCCTGTGATGCCCTCGGGGCACCGACGGCGGTGCGGATCGCCTACCAGGCGGTCGGGCTCGGCGTACCGGCGTACTTCACGCGGCGCTACGTGGCGCAGACGGCCGCCCGCCGGCCCCCGGTCGTCGCCGAGCCGCTCACGGAGGTTTCGCCGCTATGACCGCTGCGCTCGAAGCTCCCGCTGCGCAACGCGCGGAGCACTTCCCGGACTCGCTGGTCAGGTCGGTCCTCGTCCTCGCCGCCATCATGATCACCGCCGATCAATGGCACACCAGCCCAATCGTGTGGCGTCCCCTCGCAACCGCCTTGGTGGTGCTGTCGGCCGCGTGCGCAGTCGCCTCGATCTTCCCGTGGACCCACCTGTCGTCCTGGCAACGGGTGGCGATCGTCGCAGTGTTCGCCGCGAGCGGTGCCCTGGTGTTGCCGTTGGCTCATTCGACCTGGGTAACGGTCCTGTTCGCCTATCTGGCCACAGGGTCCGCAGGCGCGAGGCTGCAGTCCCGGTGGACGGCGATCGGGATCGCTGTGGGCGCCTCCCTGATCGCCGCCGCGATGAGCTGGGAGGTCACCCGAGCAGCGCCGAACTCCGACCAGTGGCCCTGGTGGCTCGGCCTGACTGTGGGAGTGCCGGTTTACGTGGGCATCGCCAATCGGTACCGCCTCGACGCGGTATTCGAAGCGCAGCAGGCCGTCGAGGAGGCGCACCGAACTGCTGCCTCCGAGGCACACGTCGCCCAGACCGAGCGGGAATGGACCGAGCGGAAGGTGCACGACGCGGTGGACCAACTAGAGCTCGCCGAGGAATTGATCGGACGAGGCGCCGACGACGAGGCGCTCGTCGCCGTGCGTCGCGCGCATGAGGTGTTCACAGAGTCGATCGTCGGCCACCGCACTACGGTGCCGGCGGCGGCGCGTCAGCGCCCCGCGCGTCGGCCGTGATCGTCGCCGTCGCCCACCACTGACGCACTGCTTCACCAGCCGATTTGGCTCGCGTCCTGCGATCGAATAACGTTGCGGCTCACGCCGAATGACGTCAGGCCGTCACGACGCGCGATGCGGATGTAGCGCAGTTGGTAGCGCATCACCTTGCCAAGGTGAGGGTCGCGGGTTCGAATCCCGTCATCCGCTCCACCGAACTTTCACTCCCCGTCCCGGGCGCCAGAGGCGCGAACCTGCATGCTGCCGACAGACGGTGGTCTCAATCTCGGTCGAATAGCGGCCAGGACGAGATATGTCGAGATGCGGCCGCATGGACCGAGACTGAGAACAATCACACCGTCGCGACCACGATCTCCTCGCCGTGGGCCGGGACGAGGCCATCGGCACGGTCGCCGAAGTACCGCTCCGTCAGCTGTTCGGTGGACACGTAGGCCGCCGCTGCGAACCCGGCCTTCCGCGCCAGCGCGACTACGTCTTCGGGCGTGTAGAAGCTGATGAACGGCGTCCCCGACCGCGCCGCACCCGCCACTGCCATCTCCCGGGCCCTACGATCCGCGCCGTGCAGCGAGTCCGTTGGCGGCTGGAACGTCATGACGAAGACCGTCCCGGGTGCCATCGACGCGACGTCGCGCAGAGTCTGCGCAGTGGCCTCGCGCGTCAAATACATCGACACGCCCATCGACGCCACCACGGCGCGCCGAGCCGCGTCGAAACCCGCGTCGACGAGCGCGCGGGTCCAGTCGGCGTCGGCCTCGAAATCGACCGACACGAACCGCACGTCACCCGCCAGTCCGAGTTGGCCGAGCCGGCGCCGCTTCCATGCCTGAGGCCCCGCCTGGTCCACCTCGTAGACCACCACGCCGGCGTCGGGCCGGCGCTGCGCGAAAGTATCGACCCCTGCGCCGAGCAGCACATACTGATCGATCCCCGATGCCAGTAGCAGGTCTTCGGTGAACCGCGAACGCGTCGCCACCCATGCGCGCATGCCACGGGTGAACCCCGGGTTCATGTCGCCGCGGTCCCGCCAACCTTCGTCAGGCGCCAGCAACTGCAGTCCGACGGTGTCGTCCAGCACCGGCGGACCGTCGAGCTCGGCGTGCAGCGCCCGCCACAGCGCAACCCGCTCGGCGGTGCTCTCCGGGCCGATCACCGCCCCACTCACGCCCGCGCCGCCTGAACCGTCCAGTGCCGGCCGTCGGGGTCGCGGACCACGGCCTCGCGAGTCCCGTAATGGGTATCGGCGAAGGGCCCCGCAAGCTCGACAGCGAGGTTCTCGTCCGGCACCCGGAGGACGATCTGCGTCTGCGGTTCCTGGTCCACCGGAACCTCCGCGATGAACAGGTACGGCCCGCCGCCGGGCGCACGCAGCTGCCCGGAGTTGTGGTCGGTCTCGAAGTCGAGCTCGAACCCGAGGTCGATGAAGAACTTCGCCGCTGCGCCCCCCTTGTGGGTCGTGAGGAACACGGCCTCGATGCCCTGCGTCGTCATGTCTGTCACCCTTCGTCGCCTGAATCGTCAGTTTTGTGGGGACCGTCGAGGTACCGCCGCAACGCCTCAGCGACCAGCGCGGACAGGGACGTCTCCGCCTCGATGGCATGGTGTTTGACCTGTTTGATCAAGTCCACAGGTAGGTACACATTGAACTGCTTGACCTCGTCACCCACATTAGAATGCTAGCAACATAGCCCGCCGTCCGCCAAGACACCCTCCAGGACATACCCTAGGGGGGTACAGTATGGAGTGGATCAACGACGGGAGGATTCATGGACGCCACGACCGGGCGGAGCCACATCGAGCTCGACATCGACGGCATGACATGCGCGTCGTGCGCCCACCGGATCGAACGCACGCTCAACAAACTCGACGGCGTCCACGCGACCGTCAACTTCGCCACGGAGAAGGCCCGCGTCGACCTCGAGCGCGAGGTCCCCGTCGATGCCCTGATCAGCACGGTCGAGCAGGCGGGCTACCGGGCCCGGACAACGTCCGCCGAGCCGCCGGCGCCGAGCGATCACTCCCCCGACTCCCGCCGCGACGATGCAGTCCGTGAGCTACGCGATCGCGTGCTGATCTGCCTCGCGCTCTCACTCCCAGTGATCGCACTCGCGATGGTGCCGCCATGGCAGTTCCGGTACTGGCAGTGGCTGTCATTGACGCTGGCCGCCCCCGTCGTCGTCTGGGGCGCGTGGCCGTTCCATCGAGCGACGTGGGCGAACCTGCGGCACGGCGCGACCACCATGGACACCTTGGTGTCCGTGGGCACGGTCGCCGCGTTCGGTTGGTCGGTCTACGCCCTGTTCTTCGGCATGGCCGGGATGCCAGGCATGCGGCACACTTTCGACTTCGCGATCCAGCGGTCGGACGGGTCGTCGAACATCTACCTCGAGGCTGCCTCGGGGATCACGACCTTCATCCTTGTAGGTCGCTATCTCGAGGCGCGGTCCAAGCGCCGCGCAGGTGCCGCTCTGCGCGCGCTGGTGGAGCTCGGCGCGAAGGACGCTGCGGTGCTCACTACCGATGCCGACGGCGCGGAAGTCGAGCGTCGGGTCCCTACGGACCGGCTCGCCGTGGACGACGTGTTCGTCGTACGCCCGGGCGAGAAGATCGCGGCCGACGGTGTGGTATTGCGCGGGACCTCGGCGGTGGACGCGTCGCTGCTGACCGGCGAGTCGGTGCCGGTCGAGGTCGCTGAGGGCGACCAGGTGACCGGCGCGACGGTCAACGTAGGAGGCCGGCTCAGGGTGCGCGCCACCCGGGTCGGAGCCGATACCAGGCTGGCGCAGATGACCCGCCTGGTCCAAGACGCGCAGACCGGTAAGGCGGCAGTCCAGCGGCTCGCCGACCGGGTCGCCGGCGTGTTCGTGCCGGTCGTGCTGGTGCTGGCGCTGGCGACACTGATCGCTTGGCTCGGGACCGGCCACGACGCGGCGGCAGCGATAACAGCGGCGGTCGCCGTCCTCATCATCGCCTGCCCCT